>JANLQE010000119.1:0-16008 GCA_031367625.1 Bacteroidota bacterium | reverse complement strand
TTCTCAAAAAATGAATTAATTGATAGTTGGGCAAATGCTACTTTGGATAAACTTATTTACATAGCTGGTAGAATTGGTTGGAGAGGTTTAACTAAAGATGAATATACTTCCGAAGGACCTCTATTTCTTAGTGTTCATTCCTTGAATTATGGCAAGTATGTAGAATTCAAGGATGCCTTTCACATTACAGAGAAAAGGTTTTTAGAAAGTCCAGAAATTATTCTTAAGGACAACGATATACTTCTTTGTAAAGACGGTGCAGGAATTGGCAAGATTGGAATAATTAAAAAACTACCTCAAGTCGGAACAGTTAATTCTTCATTACTTATCATACGAGGATTAGAAATATTTACTCCTGAATTTTTATTCTATTTATTCAGTGGACCGAAACTTCAAAACATTGTTCAATCAAGAATATTGGGAAGCACCACACCACATTTGTTCCAAAATGATATAAGAAAATTTCAACTTCTTATTCCACCGATTGAGGAACAAAAACAGATTGTTAAAGAATTAGAAAGTCGCTTAACTGTTTGCGACAAACTTGAAGAGATAATTGAAAATAGTTTACAGCAATCAGAGATATTGCGGTTAAGCATTATCAAAAAAGGATTTGAAGGAAAGTTAGTAAAGCAAAACCCAAAAGATGAATCAGCAGAAATTCTTTTAGCGAAAATTAGAGCAGAGATAAAAAAGAACAGTCCCGAAAAGCCGGAGAAGAAAGTGAAAATTAAAACGAGTAAAAAGAAAAAAGAATTAGCATGAAACACTTGCAAATACGAAACAGCACAGCAGAGTTTCTGATTTTCACTTCGCAGGCAGGTGAAAACACCATTGAGGTAATGGTGCAGGATGAAACCGTTTGGCTCACTCAAAAAATGATTGCCGCACTTTTTGACAGCACCAAACAAAATGTGGGGCAGCATTTCAAAAAAATATTTGGAGAAGGAGAACTTCAGGAAAATTCAGTTGTAAAGAATTTCTTTACAACTGCCGATGATGGTAAACAATACAACACAGCATTTTATAATTTAGATGCAATTATTTCTGTTGGCTATCGTGTCAATTCGCAAAGAGCCACACAGTTCCGTCAATGGGCTACTTCGGTGTTAAGAGATTTTGCCATTCGTGGCTATGTGTTGGATAAAGAACGGTTAAAGAACGGGGCATTTTTAAGCAAAGCATATTTTGACAATTTACTTGCTGAAATCAGAGAGATACGGGCAAGTGAACGGAATTTTTATCAAAAGATAACCGACATCTATGCAACAGCAATGGACTATAAGACAGATGATGCAGTAACGCAAACTTTTTTTGCATCGGTTCAAAACAAATTGCATTTTGCTATTCACGGCCACACCGCAGCCGAATTGATAGTAAGCCGTGCCGACAGTAAGAAAGAACGAATGGGTTTAACCACCTGGAAAAATTCACCGTCAGGAAAGATTATCAAGACCGATATTGTTGTTGCAAAAAATTATCTCACCGAAAAGGAAATAAAAAACCTTGACCGTTTTGTAACCATGTATCTTGACTATGCCGAAACACAGGCAGAAAGAAACATTCCAATGACCATGAAAGATTGGGCAGGGAAGTTAAATGCGTTTTTGCAGTTCAACGAAAAAGAAATTTTGAGCAATGCCGGTAAAGTAACACAAGCCATTGCCAAAGCATTTGCCGAAAGCGAATTTGAAAAGTATCGCATTGTGCAGGATAAATTGTTTGAAAGCGATTTTGACAAAGCCGTAAAAAAACTTACCGCACCAAAACAAATTAAAAAGAAAAAGAAATGAACGACAACAATACATCAGCCATCATAAGTAAAGTTTGGAGTTTCTGTAATCCGCTAAGAGATATTGGCGTTGGTTACGGAGATTACTTAGAACAACTCACCTACCTTTTGTTTTTGAAAATGGCAGACGAGTTTTCAAAACCACCTTACAACAGAAAACTTCCTATTCCGGCAGCATACAACTGGGAAAGTTTAACTGCAAAACGAGGCGATGAATTGGAATTGCACTACACAAAATTGTTGAGTGAGTTGTCAAGACAAAAAGGAATCCTTGGGCAAATATTTGTGCAAAGTCAAAACAAGATTAAAGAACCTGCCATGCTTTTTAAAATCATTGACATGATTGATAAAGAGCAGTGGGCAACTTTAGGAGCAGATATTAAAGGAACAATTTACGAAGGGCTGTTAGAGAAAAATGCAGAGGACACAAAAAGCGGTGCAGGGCAATACTTCACACCACGGGCTTTGATTCGTGCAATGGTGGAATGTGTGCAACCGCAACCAAAGAAAACAATTGCAGACCCGGCTTGCGGCACAGGTGGATTTTTTCTTGCTGCTTATGATTTTATTGCAAAAGCCCGCCCGGATGACCCGGTCGGACGGGGAAATTTAGATAAAGACCAAAAGCAGTTTCTGAAATTCAAAACATTTTTCGGAAACGAAATAGTTGCAGGCACAAGGCGAATGTGTTTGATGAATATGTTTCTGCACAACATTGGCGACATTGACAGCGAAAATTTTATTTCACCTGCCGATGCGTTGATTGCAACTTCACCTGTTACTTACGATTATGTTTTGGCAAATCCACCATTCGGAAGAAAGAGCAGCATGACTTTTACCAATGACGAAGGCGAACAGGACACAGATGATTTAACTTACAACCGTCAGGATTTTTGGGAAACCACAAGCAACAAGCAATTGAATTTTGTGCAGCACATCAGAACCATGTTGAAGTCAACAGGACAGGCAGCCGTTGTTGTGCCGGACAATGTTTTGTTTGAAGGTGGTGCAGGTGAAACAGTTCGTAAAAAATTAATGGAGACAACTGAACTTCACACCATACTTCGTTTGCCGACAGGAATATTTTACAAGCAAGGTGTAAAAGCAAATGTGTTTTTCTTTGACAACAAAGTAGCATCAAAAGAACATTGGACAAAAGAAATTTGGTTTTACGATTTCAGAACCAACATTCATTTTACGCTAAAGAAAAATCCGTTGAAGTTGGAAGACCTTAGCCATTTTATCACTTGCTACAATCCAAACAACAGACATAAGCGGAAAGAAATTTTTAACGCAGAAACAAATCCCGAAGGCAGATGGAGAAAATTTTCTTACGATGAAATTATTGCAAGAGATAAAACTTCGCTTGACATCAGTTGGATAAAAGATAAGTCACTCACAGACCTTGACAATCTACCCGACCCTGATGTATTAGCCGGTGACATCATTGAAAACTTAGAAGCAGGTTTGGAAAGTTTCAGAGAAATAATGCTGACGATAAATGGAAAATAAAAAGCCAACGCTGCAAGTCAGGCACATTTGCAAGGCACACAAACCTAATAATTGCATCATGACTGGAGGACAATAGGCGAAGTCTCTAATAGCCAACGCCACAAGGCAAGCACATTGGCAGGCACACAAAACCCACAGCACAAAAGCCAACCTGCCAAAGAGCTTGCCTTCTGCTCGGCTTGGGTAACAGTCTTTAGGTTGACACAGTTAAGAATGCAACACTCTACCAATGGACAGAGGAAAGGGCGAACGTACAACAGGGGGTTTGCCAAAATACGGGCAGACGGAAGTTATCTTCGGCTTTTTGTAATTCTATTGTGCTTCATATCGGGCTGGACATTATCTATTTAGCTTTTTGTTGTTAACTTCATCTTCAGTTTTTCAATCATCATCGGTACCGGGCTGACGGAATACTAATTCCCGTACTTCGGCAAGCCCTGTCGGTTGTTGTACGCTATTCCCCCGCCGGTTCAATAATCTAACGCAACGCTAAAGGTTGAATTGAGTATCAGTAAGTTAATGACTAATTTTTGCCAATACCCTCGTAAGAACCAATGTGGGAGGGTGTTGGCAAAAATTGGGAATGATAAAAAAGAGAATAAAACATTGATTTTTAAAGCCTAAAACGTTGCGTTAGAACATTGAACCCGCCCCCACGACCACTATTTGGACTTGGCCATTGAAAATAAAAAGGTTAAAGATGTTGTACATTTGGACAACTTTTGTATCTTTGAAACTTGGAAGCAAATCAAAAAATACGGACAATCATTTTTTACAAAGATTATTTTGCTGACTTCTTTGTGAAACAACGCAAAAAGGTAAAAGACAAAATAGTTTGGACTTTTGACTTGATTGAACTCATCGACAAAGTTCCCGAAACTTATCTCAAACATTTAGAAGGAACAGACAAACTATTTGAGATTAGAGTTCAAAGTGGTAGCGATATTTTTAGAATATTTTGCTTTTTCGATGAAGGAAGTTTGGTTGTTCTTGCAAACGGCTTTCAAAAGAAAACCCAAAAGACACCGAAACAAGAAATAAAAAAGGCATTAAAAATAAAAGCAGAATATTATGAAAGCAAATAAAAATATTAAGACACTTGCCGAATTTAAGGACAAGCATTACGGCAAAATTGGTTCTGCCAAACGTGACAAATTAGACAAAGGTTTTGAAGCATTTAAACTTGGTGCTTTAATTCATGAAGCAAGACTTGAGCAAGGTTTGACACAAGAACAACTTGCAGACAAGTGTGGGACAAACAAAGCATACATTTCAAGAGTTGAGAACAACCTAAAAGACGTACGTATTTCGACTTTGCAGAAAATTGTTGAACTTGGTTTCGGTGGACAATTACAGCTATCAATCAAACTGTAGGGCAATAAAACAGCGTACAACACGAACTGTGTAAAAAACCAAATAAATTAAGCAATTTTTTACAAAAATTATCTTGGTATAAAACCCCCGATTTTACTACTCCAAATACCTGCTTTAATAATTTGTTACACACTGCAATGATGGATAGTTTTTTGTTTTTGCCTTTGTTGGTCTTCCATTTTCGCTTTAATTGGTCTTCCATTTATTTCACCAGCCCATTCTCCAACCTGAAAGTGCCGTGTTTTTCACCAACAAGCGAACTATGGGATGTCTCAAATAATTTTCTTTAAGAATATCTTATGTTTGTTGTATGAAAGCTATTTACCCAACCGGGTGGCCGCTATCCTTGATTGAAAACCTCTATTACAAAATGATAATTACAAAGACATCATTATTGATGCACTACGATTCGCAATAAAGGAAAGGAGAATTAATCTTATTGCTTTCGTCATCATGAGTAAAAAACAATTATGCAGAAATTAATGCACTATAGAAAAAACAAAAATATATTATAATGAAAATCCAAGTTCCTCTTGCTAAGGGTTTTACTACGAACCAACGTAGGCGGACCGGGTTTATGCGATATTATTTCGTTATCCTTGGAATATTATACATGCTTGTTGCAGCAGTAGGCTTCACCCCTAGCTACCAAGCACACTTTGCCGGGCAGTATCACATTTTTCCAATTGCACACATTCATGGTGCACTGATGGCGATGCTTTTATTTTTGTTTTTGGCCCAAACTTATTTTGTTGCTTCCGATAACATGGCACTCCACCGCAAGTTTGGTATGGCTTCATTGATTATCGCTCCCTTAGCTTGGGCTTCAATGCTTCTTGCAACCAGGCGTCCATTGGTTGCTGAAATTCTTCCGATCGATCACTTTCTTTTTGATGTACTGCTTGTTCAGTTGATGCTAATCATACTATTTCCCCTATTATTCGCTTGGGGAATTCTGGCACGTAGAAAACCAGAGATACACAAAAGAGTTATGGTCTTTTTGATCTTGATAATCCTTCAAGTATCGATAGACCGAATGCGTTGGCTACCTAACTTTGATTTACCCAAGCACTTTGGATCAGATATTTATGTTTATTTATTATTGTTGCCTTTATTAATTTTTGATTTAATTACTATAGGGCGTATCCATAAAACAACTTTGATCTGTCTTACAATTCTGCTGGCGGCTCATTTAGGGGTATCGCTTTTATTTGGATCTACAAGCTGGCATAAGTTCGCTTTTAACGTCACTAATTTAATGCGATAATTGTTTCAGCGGGGTTTTCACAGCATTTACTGGCAATAAATTATATACTTCGGTGAAACCCCGATACAGCCCGGCCTTCGATTAAAATAAACCCATCTTACAAATCTTTTTCGTCCTTGTTGGTCGCCCAAACTTAACAAATTTTATTATCTCTTACGAACTGCCGCAGCGTGGTCTCATACCTGCTGCTATCACGAACCGAAATATTTTTTATGCCATAGAAATCCCCGGCTCTTGCATGGCGGAGTTTACGTTCTTTTAATTTGATGGCACCAACTCCGGCAGAAAAGTTGATGCTAAACTTAACCCACTGTCTATTGAGTTATTTTACACCTGCCGTATTTTATCAGAAGTTTGATTACATCCACTACAATCCATTGAGAGCAGGATTATGTAAGTTTGCTGAGGAATATAAATATTCTTCTGCGAGGTATTATGAAACGGGAGTTGATGAATTTGGGTTGTTTACGCTGCTACCGATTTAAAATGATTTGGCTTATCTGATTTTGGATCAAACTTTCCAACAAGCTTAATGTTGTTGGTGAAAAACACCAACAACGGCAGCGCACGGGAAGACCAACAGCGGCGTAAAAGGAAAACAACATATTAAACCGTTACATTAAAAAAGTGTAGCGATTTTTTTATTGCAAATTTTTAATCATTGCCTTTAGCTCTTTATCGGAGATATTATCAAGTTCAGATTTATCGTAAATGGTAAGTAAAAAAACGCCGGTATCATCAATCACCACATAAGTAATAAGCCTTGCCCCACCGCTTTTACCTTTATTTTTAGAAGCTATTGCAATGCGTATTTTATAACAATCATTACCCAATGGCCTACCAGTAGTAGGATTGTTTTTAAGCTTAGTAATTAAGTCGGCATATTCTTTTTTAAGCGACGGAATTTTTTTAATTAGCCGCTTAATTTCCTTTTCAAATTTATGGGTAGGTATAATGTTATAGTTCATTCAATAATTGTTCAGCAGTTTTTAATTTTATTTTACCCTGCTTGTGCAGCTTCACTTCGTCCATAGCCTCTTTTAAATCTTGCATAAGCTTTGCACCAGCATCAGACATAGGCTGTGCTTTAATGTAAGATTGGCTGCCAAAAAATTCCATTACAAAAGGAACTTTGGCTTCGTTGCGGATGTCTACTAATACTTTCATATCATTTATTTTTTAAGCATTGCTTGCATTTGGCTTGTAGCCAAAAAGGAATCAAGAAAAGTATAAACTACTTCTTTATTTTTATCGGAGAGTTTAGAAATTTCTTCTATTCTTTTGAATGTATCTCCATCAAACTCTAAATCTGTTTTACCAATTAAGCAGTCCAGTGATACATTTAAAATATCAGCAATTTTTGCCGCAATATCAATAGAAGGTTTTACCTCGTTACGTTCGTACCTGCCGTAAGCATCCCATCAATACCAAGAAATTACCCACTTCCGATTGAGATAGTTTTTTCTTCTTTCCAATCTGTGTTAAGCGTTCACCAAACAGCATAATTGTAATTTTTACCATATAAAAATGCCTTATAAATCAAATCTAAGCAAAATATTTGTAGGTATAAAATTTTGTCCCAGCGGGGTTTTCACAGCACTTCGTGGCAATAAATTATATACTTCGGTGAAACCCCGATACAGCCCAGCCTTCAATTAACACAAACCCATCTTACAAATTTTTTTTATTTCACCATTATACTGTTTTGGGTGTATTGCCGCAATTGGTTAGTTTTAAGGTGCGGCAATACAAAAGTTGTGCTTCACCCAAAACGGTATTCCGATAAATGAAAATCATTACATGGAATTGCAATATGGCTTTCAGGAAAAAAGCCGACTTTATTATAACACATAAGCCAGATATTTTAATTGTTCCAGAATGTGAGCATCCTGATAAATTATTATTTCCTGTTGACACACCAAAGCCAACAGACACTTTATGGTTTGGTAAAAATCAAAACAAAGGACTTGCTATATTTTCATACAGTAACTTTCGTTTTAAAGTTCTTAACAATCACAATCAGAACCTGCAAATGATTATTCCAATTGCCGTAACCGGCGGACAATTTAACTTTAACTTATTTGCAATTTGGGCTAACAACCCTACCGACCGGGATGGACAATACATTGAACAAGTTTGGAAAGCTATTCATCATTACGACAGTTTGCTAACAGACACAAAAACAATTCTTGCTGGCGACTTTAACAGTAATAAAATTTGGGACAGAAAGCACCGGGAAAGTAATCATTCCAATGTTGTAAAACACTTAGAAGACAAAGGCATATTTAGCACATATCATTTGCATCATAAACAGTTACAAGGCACAGAAAAACATCCGACACTTTACATGTACCGGCACAAGGACAAACCGTACCACATTGACTATTGTTTTGTTTCGGCAGACTTAGCGAAAAAACTTCAATCAGTAGAAATTGGCGACTATAACTTTTGGACAAAATATAGCGACCACGTTCCTGTAATTGTTACATTTGATGACTGCTAAGAGTACAAGGCAGAGCGTACAACATTGGGCGGTCTATTTGGGTTCCATCTTTGTATTATTTATGGCAGTATTGCCGCTTCACAATCACAGGGTGCCGATAAATATTTTCATCAGATGAATGCCATCTGGAATGGTATTACATTAGGATTTGCTGCAGTTGGCTATTTAAGCGCAAAAAAAGAAAGCGGCATAAGTTATGAACAGTCTTTAAAAAATCAGGCAACTATAGAAAAAATATTTCTCTTTAATACCGGCCTAGATGTGGCTTATATTGCTGCTGGCTTTTACCTGAAAGAAAGATCAAAAAATACTGTAAAAAAACCGGAGCGGTTAAAAGGTTTTGGCGAAAGTGTAGCCTTACAGGGCGGTGCATTGTTATTGTTTGATGCCATCATGTACAGCATTCACAACAGCCACGGTAAACAATTATACAATATGGCTGATAAAGTACAACTGGCTACAACTGCCAATGGTATTGGGATTGTGGTAAAACTGTAGCTATTCTGTTGCATCATATACGCTATGGAAAAAGATGAATGTGCGGTGTTGATTTGGAGCAAATGCCGACAGCCAAATTACTTTGATCTGAAAACATATCCTTTAAATCTTTCGTAGCTTTACTGAGTTATGAGACAAAGAATTTATATTGATACCTCTGTAATTGGCGGTTATTTTGATGAAGAGTTTGAAGAACCCACAAGACTGCTTTTTAACAGGATAACAAATAAAGATTTTGATATTTATTTCTCGGAAGTAAATGAAACAGAACTGATATTAGCACCTCAGGAAGTACAAGATGTAAAAAAACTGATTCCAATAGATTGTTACAAATATGTAGAACTTAATAGTGAAGCAAAACAATTAGCAGAAACGTATATAAACGATAAGGTTTTAGGTAAGGCAAGCCTGAATGACGCCTATCATATAGCCATTGCATCTGTAAATAGACTTGATTGCCTAATAAGTTGGAACTTTAAGCATATTGTTAACTTTGACAAGATAAAATTATTTAACTCAATAAATTTAAAATTGGGTTATCCACTGATAGATATTAGAACACCATTAGAATTTTTAAAATATGAAGACGATAACTGAAAAAAAGTTTGACACAGTAAAATTCTTTAGAGCTATTAAAGAAAAGTTAGCGTTAAGGATGTTTGGTATGACATTAGAACAACAAAAAGAATTTTTGAAGCAGGTTAGAGAAGGTAAGATAAAAATTACTTAAGATAAAAAAAGGGACATAACATTTTTACTCCAGCCCTTCTTTTAACTGTCTTATTTTTTCAATGATCCCTTTTGTTTTTTCATGTTCTTTTTTTACACTTCTTTTTCCCAGCCACAAAGTTGCTATCAGCATCCAGGCTATGTAAACTACAAGAATAAATAATTTCCAAAAATTTGTAAACGGCGCAAGAATAAGGGTTTCATAAAAATAAAATGCAAATGCAATGTTTAAAATAACAGTGTACCACAACACGCCTTTTGTATTTATCCACTTTTGTTTTTCATGAAATTCTTCAAACTGCTGCAGCAATGTATCCGGTGATTGAGAAAAATCCGCCTTTCTTAAAAACTGTGATTGCCTGAAACGGATGATGGAAAATACAACCACACAAATAAACATTAACCCGATACCAAAGTAAGAACTGAAATATTGAAAATGCACTTTATACAGCACAAATCCCATGGTGGCAATGGCCAGCAACATACAAAGTGATTGGGTTAAAATCTTTCTGGCTACCTGATTTTTTTCTTTTGAAGCTTTTTGCATGATGTCTTGCGCATCTGGTATGGGCAGGCTTTGCGGCGCTTTCCATAAAGCTTCTATGTCATCAAAGTTGTTCATACTTAAAAAATATTTTGGTGAGCTCCTGTTTTATCCGGTGAATTTTTACCCTTAAATTTCCTTCAGTAATATTTACAGTAGCGGCTATTTCATCGTACGGAATTTCTTCCAGCACCATAGAAATAATGAGCCTGTCCGTTTCGGGCAATTGATGAATGGCTTTGTATAATTGTTGTATATGCTGTTCCTTCACTACTGCACTGTTATCTTCTGCGCTGTCAAAATTTTCTTTGAGCTCATCCGGTATTTTATTTTTTGCAGAGCGTATATGGGAGAGGCAGGTGTTTACAGCAATGCGGTATATCCAGGTGCTTATTTTTGCATCGCCCCGGTATTGCTCCAGGTTCTGCCATATTTTTATAAATGTTTCCTGCAAAAAATCCTGTGCCTGTGCTTCATTGTCACTATAGGCCATACACATCCGCAAAACCTGCGGGGCATGTTTATTATATATTTCAGTAAAGTTTTTTTGCGCTGCTGTTGCCTGTTTCAAATTTGCATAATTTCAAGTACTCTTATTTTGTTGCCGTCAAGCGTTAAGACATCAACAGATTTAAAGTGGGACGACAGCAATATATTTCACGTCTTAGCGCCTTAACGGCAGATTGTTTTTATTTTAGAAATTCATCTACCTGCTTATACATCCACTCCGGGGCATCGTACATAATAAAATGCTTTGATGCCGCTACCATTATTTTTTTGTTGGGCAAATTAGCATATTGTTCGTTCATAATTTTATTGCTGTTTTCGGCAGTGCCATAAGTGCTTGCCAGAATTAATACCGGGCAGGTAATTTTTTTTAGTTGCGGCCGCAGGTCAGTGGCAGAAATTTCAACAATGGTATAGCCCAATGTTTTTCTATCGCAGAGCGAACTCCAGGTAGCAATCTGCGTGGCTCTTGCAGAATCACTTACCTGGTATAGCATGGCTTTAGCCGTATTTTGAATATAATTTTCTGACGGAATAGCTTTAAAATTATTAGCAGCCATTTCTGCATTCATGGATGGGCTTCGCCTGAGCGAATCATAATTTATGGCAGGGTTCATCATGGCGGCAATGGCGGGCACACCATCTACACAAATTACTTTGTCTATTTCTGCAGGTATTTCGCCGGCCACCCAAAGGCTCATGAAGGCACCAAGGCTATGGCCCATTAAAATGATATGCTTTAATTTTTTTTCGTGGATATATTTTACCAGGTCATCCTTAACCGTTTTTAAAACAGGCGTATCAATGGCTGTTACACCGGCATAACCAGCCAGAGTTATTATATGACATTCATATTTGCTTTGCAGATGTGCTACGGTTTCTTTCCATACTTCGCCGCTGCAACTGTAGCCTGGTATTAAAATAATGGGCTGGCCTTTTCCGGTTACTTTCACCTCAAATGATTTTGCCTGTCCGCTGGCCAAAAAGGTAATAAACAGTAATTGGGCTGCAATAAATATTCCTCTCATGTTAGATGTTTTGTGTTAGATGCAGAAACCTGGTTATTGTTACAGGCAAAGTATAGATTCACGGATTGCACAGGTAAAGCGGATGAAAACAGATAAATCAGTAAATATCTACACTGCAATTTGAAATGCATTTGTTATTTCTGCGCCCTGCTTTTTTATTTCCTTATTCCATTGCATTAATAAAATATCATTTCTAATTTAGCTCCGCAATAAGCACTTTAAATTTAATAGGTATGCAAACAAATGAAGAAACCCTGGACCCCGGCAATTGGAAAGGGATGGAAAAATTAGGCCTGCAAATGGTGGAAGATATGATGCAATATCTTTCTACCGTAAGAGAAAGAAAAGTTTGGCAGGCACCACCGGAAGAAGTAAAAAAATATTTCAGCAGCCCGGCTCCTTCCGAAGGCGGCAGCATAGAAAATATTTATGCTGATTTTAAATCAAATATTCTGCCTTACCCAACAGGCAATATTCATCCACGTTTCTGGGGTTGGGTAATGGGCAATGGCAGCCCACTGGCTATGCTGGCCGATATGCTGGCATCTGGCATTAACATGAACCAGGGCGGTGGAAACCAGGCCGGCAACCTGGTAGAAATGCAGGTGATAGAATGGTTTAAAACGCTGTTTGGTTTTCCGGCAGATGCCGGTGGTTTGCTGGTGAGTGGCGGCTCTATGGCAAACCTGGTGGGCCTTACAGTGGCACGCTATGCACACGCCGGTTTTGATCTGCGTAAAGAAGGCATATATGGCTCAAAAAAAAGAATGATGGTCTACGCATCAAAAGAAGTGCATAACTGTGTAAATAAATCTATAGACCTGTTAGGCCTTGGCAGCGATTCATTACGCCTTATTGAAGTAAATGATGATTACGAAATAAATATTAACAGCCTTAAACAGCAGATCACCGATGACCGTGCTGCAGGTATGCAACCATTTTGTGTAATTGCAAATGCCGTAACCGTAAATACCGGTGCCTGCGACGACATCAATGCGTTGGCGGATCTTTGCGCCGCAGAAAAATTGTGGCTTCATGTAGATGGTGCAATTGGCGCCATGCTTGGATTATCAGATAAATACAAACACCTGGTAACAGGGATGGAACGTGCCGATTCAGTCGCCTTCGATCTGCATAAATGGATGTACATACCTTATGATGCCGGTTGCGTTTTGGTACGAAACAAGGAGAAGCATTACAAAGCTTTTTCTCTGCAGGCCGTTTATTTAAAACATGAAGAGCGGGGACTGGCCGCAGGCGACACCTGGTTCAGCGATTATGGTATTGAATTATCCCGGGGTTTTAAAGCCCTTAAAATATGGATGTCGCTTAAAGAGCATGGCTATAAAAAATTTGGCCGCATGGTGGCACAAAATATTGAGCAGGTTCAGTATTTAAAATCGCTGGTACTGGCCAATCCCGCATTGGAACTCACGGCACCTGCCCCGTTAAATATTTTATGTTTCAGGTATATGGGTAAACAAAGTGATGAAGAAAAACTCAACCGGCTTAATAATGAATTGCTCCTTCGCCTTCACGAAAGTGGTGTAGCGCTGCCTACTTATACAACGCTGCATGGAAAATATTCTTTAAGGGTAGCCAATACCAATCACAGAACCGTACAAAAAGATTTTGATATTTTAATTGATAAAGTAATGGAGATTGGTAGAGAACTTGAAAAGGAATATGCTTTATAAATATTTTCTTTACCGCCGAAAGCAGAGTCAAAAGAGTTTTCGCAGAGATAGATATGGGGTCTCTGTGCCACCTCAATTTTCTTTTATTCTCTGTGGTTTAATTACTCCCTTTGATTCTTCATTTTTTCTTTGTAATTATGTTCACTTATCTCTTTACCGCAGCATTTTTTTTATTCATCTTAAAAAATAAAACTATGGTAGTAAGATTAACAAGTTTCCATGTAGCCTCCAATCAGGCGCAAGAAGCAAAACGTATTTATCAGCAGGAGGTAATTACTGAAGTAAAAAAACAGCCCGGCAACGAAGATGTGATGTTGCTTATGCCTTCAGATGGTTCAGACGAATATATTTCTGTTACCACCTGGAAAACACAGGCTGATGCTGTGGCTTATGAATCATCCGGAATTTACAGGGAGTTAGTTGATAAGCTTAAAGGATTGTTCAGCGGAAAGCCTGTTTTAAAAACATATAACGTACAGGAATAAAATACTGACCCGGTTTTTTATTTTCAGGCTTTGTCATAATTATGGGAAAGTAGTTTCTCATCCGGATAATATAAAAATCCTTTCTTCAAAAAAGAAAGGATTTTTATAATTATGATAATTTACTTAGACCGCTGAAGGTTTTAATCTGTATCTGTTTTCTTTTTTATGTAACCAAAAAGTCCATCCTTTTCTTCATCCGGCCCAGCCGTAAAATATAACCTGTTTGGGTCAATAGTGGTAGCAGTAAGTGGTACAAAGGAAATTGCCCAAAGCTTATCTATTACAATGGTTGATTTATGCTGCGCCAATTCGCCAATAAATTTCCCATCACCACTTCTGTAAGCATTGATATGTCCGTTACCAAAATTTCCAATTAATATAGTGCCTTGATGATCGTCATCAGCTTCCACTTCATCTTCAAAGAATGTGGCTGGTGCTTTTGCAACACCCCATGGTGCATCTAATTGCCCGGTTGAAGCAAAACGTTTTACGAACATACCATTTGTATTATAAATATCCACATAGCCATTGCCTAAACCTGCCTGCGATCTATGATCGGGGCCTACTTTTGCATACATTACATACAATACATTTTCTACCTTTTGAATATTAAAGGGAGAATAGCCGGAAGGCAGGCCCGGGTCAGTAAAGGGCATTGAAACACTATTGAAATTTTTATCAAACACATCAATTCTTCTTGCCCTGAAATTAGCTGCATACAAAAAATTTGCGCCGTTATTAGTGGCAATTGCCAGTCCGGTATAAGCAGAAGTGGCTACGTTGTTTTTAATAAGCATTGCATTGTTGCCGGCGGCACCGTTCCAGCCGGATAGTATTCCATCAACTCCTACGAAAAGGAAACGGGCAGGTTGATTATTTGGGGCCGGAAGTTTAAAATCTGTAGCACTGCCGCTGAATACCACACCCGTAGGATTACCTCCTGTAGGGCCGCCCGGCGAGGGGATGGCAACCGGTGGCCTTAATTGAACACCTTCACTATTATAAACAGTGCTTACATGGCCGGCCTGTGCGCCAATCCAGGCAACGCCACCGGGGCTGAAAGCAAGGCCCCATGCATTTAAAAGTACAGGGTCCACCCTGGCACCAATATACGCTGTATTGTTTGCCACAAGGTTTGTTTGTACAAAGTTTTTTTGTTGCTTTACCGACTTTGCTGATAGTGCGTTTACACTGAGTTCATTTGGTGGCTGCTGATTATCAAGGCTTTTTTGGCAACCCGAAATAATAAAGAGGCAGGCAGATAAAATCATCCCTGTGCTGGCAAACAGGGAATAGCCGTTTTTACGCTTACTCATTTTCATGTTAATTTTTTTTGAAGTTAAAAAATGATGTTTTATACCTTGATGCAAAACGCATAATAAATAAATAGGGTTGCCTGCTGTTATTGATATTTTTAAAACTTTTTATTCGTTGAATTTTTACAATGAAGTGATCTTTTTTTATCCTGTTTTACCAGGTATTTACTAATGTATAAAAAGTGGATAAATGCCGGGGATATCTTTGTAACCATCTGTATTATTTAATTTTTTATCAGCTCCGGAAATATTAATATCATCACCCTAAGCATAAAAAAAATGCTTAATTTTATTCTACCAAAAAAAAACCTCATTTTTGGTTACAATTGCTTTTTTTAAGTTGACACAATTAAAACAGACATGGCTATCGGAAAAAATATAGTATCAATAATGATCATTTTTGCTGTAGGGTTTATAATTAACTCCTGTACTAAAACAGCCGCACCAGCACCCGATCCTATTCCGGTTCCTATACCGGTTCCTTATGCTTTAAGCTATGGAGATTCTATTTTGTACCTGAAAAACCAGGCTACCGATTATATTGTTCTTCCTAAAATAGCAAGCCCCGGAACTTATACCGGCTTTCCGGAAGGGATAGACCTGGATAATGTTACGGGCGCTATCAATATATCTAAAAGTGAAACGGGATTAAGGTACAGGATTGTGCATATTTCTCCTGCCGGAGATTCCTCAATTGCTATTGTGGTACTTTCCGGAATCAATTTTACAGATCATTTTTTTCATCTTTCTTCCGGA
>JANLQE010000112.1:0-5339 GCA_031367625.1 Bacteroidota bacterium | reverse complement strand
ATCTGTTAGAGAAAGATTAGCCCTTCAACTGATTGTACTCAGAGAAAAATATAAAGTGAATTTTAAACCAAGTATGGCTGTAGAAATAAATATGGGCCGTGATGATTTAGCCAGCCTCGTAGGTACGGCCAGAGAAAATGTAGTAAGGCTGCTTACCGAATTTAAAGAACAGGGCATTTTAGAAACCAAAGGCAGAAAAATAATTGTGCATGATGTAAGCAAACTTATTAAAATTGCAGACTACAAATAGTTTTGGAGAAAGCATACTGCGACAGACTTTAAAAGCCTGGTAATATTATAAGATGCAGAATTTTTTTATGTTTGTATAAGTGGGGTAGTAGCTGCTTTTTTCATTTGTAACCTTTGTTACCCAACCACCCGAATAGCAATTTCTTTTCCATTACAATAGAGATGAATTTGTGTTATCAAAAACAGAATAATCATCATGGAAGAAACAACAGCAATACCAACCAAACCAAAAACCGCAAAACCTTTATCAGACCGCAGCATCACAACATTGTCACCTTGGTAATTGGCTTTAAATATCTTTCCAAATAATATAAAAAGATTGAAGTGTAAATTATCTTATCACCAATACTGTTCCCTTTAACTTGCCTAAGCCATTCCCAATCTTTAGATCAATATAATAAGTATAAGCTCCGGCGGGTACATCCTTTCCTTTGTATTTACCATCCCATGGTTTATTTGATTTGCTGTTTTTAAAAATAAGTTCTCCATACCGGTTAAAGACAAACAATTCAAAATTACTATATGCATTTAGTGCAGGAATATTCCAGGTATCATTGATGTTATCTCCGTTTGGAGAAAATGCATTTGGTATATAAAGCCCTTTATAAACTTTTACCTCCATGGTATCTGCGGCACTGCCACAACCATTGCCGGTAGTAACATTTAAAATATATTCTGTATCAAACTTTGGGTTTACCGTAGGCCTTAATAAATTTGGATTATCTATAAACACGGCATTCACCCATGAATATGCCAGGTTTGTTCCTGTTGCATTTGCCAGTATCTGAATGGAATTTCCAGAAAAAATTATTCTGTCTGGCCCTGCATCTGCTGTAGGTTTAGGTGATACTGTCACCAATATAGTTGCTGTATCCGTACACATAAACTGGTTACTAACGGTTACAATATAATTAGTTGTTGCAGTTGGCGAAGCAAAGGGATTTGCTATAGCAGACGAAGAAAGCCCGGTGGCTGGCTGCCAGGTATAAGAAAGGCCACCACCTGCTATTAATTGCACCCTGTCATTTTTACAGATTGTTGCTGTAGTAAAACTTACCTGCGCCATGGGTGAAGGATTTACTGCAACTATGGTAGAATCTATATGCTCACAACCTTCTGCATTTTTAACCAGCACATAATATTTGCCCGCATTAACGGGTTGTACAATACTAATGGAAGGCGCAGCATCAACAGCAGAAAAGCCTGGCCCGGTCCAGGAATATACTGTACCGCCAGATGCAGTAAGCTGTAAAATATTTCCGGTACAAACAGGCCCATTATTAATGGCAGCAGTTACAGGGTTTTTATTTACCTGTATGGTAATAGCCGGGGAAGCTATTCTGCATTGGGGAGAACCCAGGTTGCCTGCCTCTGCTACCGCTAACCTGTAAACGAAGTTTCCTGGCGGGGTATTGGCCGCAAAATTTCTTGATAAAGTTGTAGTATTTTCCCCGGCAATATCCGTCCACACCCCGGCAATATTTTGCTGCCATTGAAAAGAAGGATTATTAAATCCGGCAGATACAGCGCAGGTAAAATTAAATGTTTTTGCTGTACCCTCACAAGTTGATGCGGTGGTAGCCGGAAACCCGCTGATAGATGGAGTTAGTTGTGGGCCGCATGGGCGAAAAGTAATATCATCCAGCCCAAGATCATTGCCGTTACCGCCGGGTGCATTATTAAAAATGCGAAGCACTACATCTGATACTGCTGCAGGAGTAGTAAAGAAAAATCCAAATTGTTTCCAGGTAGGAGATAAGGCGGCTGGAATATTATTACTGTTATACGTTTGTAAAACGGTGCCATCAGATTTTTCGATGCTGAAAGTAAGATTTGGCTCAATACTATTGGGAGCTTTAGAAGGGTTGATAACATTTATTATCCATGCTGCAAATTCATAAGTGGTACCACCGCATAATCCTTTTACAGTATCTAAATAAAAAGTGCCTGGCTGATAAGAAGCATTTACCAGCATAAAATACCCGTTGCCATTTCCGGTATGATCAGAATTAAGTGTGAACCAATTACCTCCAAAGCAGTTAGCTGTATTATTTCTTACGGTATAAAAACCATCTTGCGGGCAATCGTTTGTTACATATTGATAATTGGTGGCAGCCGCTGATAATGCCGGGCCGGGATTAGCCCCTGCACCAAAACTGATATTGATAATAGGGTCTCCCAGGCTTCCCTGGCAAAGCTGGGCATACAAAGAAGAGTTAGTAATAAACGTAGAAATTAAAAAGATAAATCCTTTAAAAATGGCCCTCACATTATTTGCTTTACTGTAAAAATAGTTAGTTTTCAGGTAAGCATAATAAATACCCGTATAGTATCCATGTAAACATCATGAAAATTTTTATCAACACTTTTTCCTGTTTATTTACAAAAGCATAACTAAGTTACCGCTCTTCAATGATTTTTTTGTACCTGACTAATAAAACACATTATCAGAAATTCCTTATCATTACTGATGAAATAGCTGCTAAATAGATTGATTATAAAAAATCTGTGTTCATCTGTCTAATCAGTTTCAACTTTGTTTGTATTAAAAAACCTGTGTTCATCTGGTCAATCAGTTTAATCTGTGTATCTATTATTCAGAAAGTTTCTCCAGGCATTTTTTTAAATCAACGCCCTTACTTAAAACTCCTTTAAAAAGATCGCCTTCTTTTTTTACTCTTGCAAAAATGTTATTGATAGTAAATTGAGAAGGGCGCAATCCTTTCTTTACTTCTTTCCAATGCAAGGGTGCTGATACGGTGGCGCCTTTTTTTGGGCGCAGGCTGTAAGCACACGCCAGTGTTTGCCCACGCCTGTTTTGTAAATAATCTAAATAAATATTTTTGTTGCCCCGCCTGGCCAGGTTTCTTTCCAGGCTGGTAAAACCGGGCAATAGCTCATGTACAAGTGTACATAATAAATGCGCAAAATCTTTTACCTGCTCATACAAATATTTTTTGCCCATGGGTACAAAAATATGCAGCCCGGTAGAGCCGGAAGTTTTACAAAAACGTAATGCACCTGCTGTATCTAAAACTTTTTTAAAAGCGATGGCAGTTTCAATCACCTGTTCAAAATTATTTTTCTCAGAAGGATCAATATCAATAATCAGGTAATCCGGGTTGTCTAATTTTTTTGTAGTGGAGTTCCAGGGATTTATTTCTATACAGCCAAGATTGTTGAGGTAAGCCAGTGTGGCTTTATCGTTGCAGATGATATAATCAATATCCTTATTTGCACTTTCAGAAAAAAGCGGCACACTTTTCACAAACGCAGGGGCATCATCTCCGGCATCTTTATGAAAGAAACCTGCATCCATTATTCCCCCGGGATTTCTCTTCAAACTTTCCGGCCTGTCTTTTAAATAAGGTAAAATATAATTCGCCATTTTTTGATAATAGTCAACTACATCACCCTTGGTTATTTTATCATCCGGAAAATAAATTTTACTCCGGTTGGTAATTTTTACTTTCGTTTTGCCTATCAGCAACTCCTCCTTATTTGCCAGTTCAGCCTTATCAGCACTAATTATTTTTTTTGGCTGGAGTGAGGCTTTTTTAAAATTGTTTTTTTTGGTTGCCATTACAAGATCTTTAATTGTTTTATCTGCTCTCATTTGTAAAAAAACCGGGTGCCGCATTTTTCCATCGGTGGTCCATTGTGTAAATTTTATTTCTGCCACATAAATGGGTCTTACCCAGGTAACCGGCATATTGGTTTTTACTTTCTCTTTAAAGGGCGAAGTTTTACTGACAATTTTTTTAAGTTTTTCATACACTTCTTTTAAAGTTTTATCATCAAAGCCGGTGCCGGTGTGGCCTGCATAATACAGGCCGTCTTTTGTTTTGGTTGCCAGTACCAATGCGCCAAAGTATTGCCTGGCACCCGTAGGCTCTGTAAAACCAACCACTATTACTTCGTCAGATTTATGATGTTTTATTTTTAACCAGTCGCCGCTTCTTGTTCCTTCATAATATTCGCTATCAGCTTTTTTTGCCATAATGCCTTCCAGGTTATTTTGCTGTGCGGCTTTATAAAATCCAATTCCTTTGCCAATAATATGATCTGAGTATTTTAATACTGCATTCTTATTAGGCATGATCTGTTTAAGTAATTCTTTTCTTTTAAGTAAAGGAAGTTCACCGGTTTTTCTTCCGTCAATTTGCAGTACATCAAACACATAATAGCAAATAGGGTATTGGGTATTGTCTTCGTAGTGCTGCAGTTTTTGAAAATCAGATTGGCCTTTTTCATTTAGTATAACCACTTCTCCATCCAGCACTACATTATGTTTTATTTTTTGCAGGGCAGATACAACTAAAGGATAGGCATTATTAAAACTTTTTCCATTGCGGGAATATAATTTTACTTCGCCATTATTGATTTCGCTGATAGCCCGGTAGCCATCCCATTTTATTTCAAACAGCCAGTCTTTATCATCAAATGGGGTATTTGTTTCTTTTGCCAGCATTGGCTTTACCGCATTCATTATCTTTTCACTGCCTGCGCCCCTTACTTTATAGAATTTTTTTTTTGAGGGGCTTTGTTTTCTTTCAGCCATTTATTTATAGGAGATGCTGCCGGGGTTTCTTTTTCGCTGTCATAAGCCGTGGATACTGCATAGGTATCTTTGTGTTTAATCAATAGCCAGGAGTTATCTTTTTCGCCTTCCCGTGGTTTTAATTTTACCATCGCAAATTCGCCTTTCAGTTTTTTTCCGTGCAGCGTAAATTTTAAATTCCCCGATTTTAAACCCGCTTTTAATTTTTTTTGAGATGTGGCTGCATCCTCATTTTCCAGGTCAGTGTAATAGCCTTTATCCCATATTTCTACAATACCTGCGCCATAGCCATCAGGAATTATTCCTTTAAAATCTTTGTAATCGTACGGGTGGTCTTCAACCATCATCGCCAGCCTTTTATCACCCGGGTTTAACGACGGTCCTTTAGGCACCGCCCAGCTTTTTAATACACCATCCATCTCCAGCCTGAAATCGTAATGCAGGTGAGAGGCTTTGTGGCGTTGCACTACAAAGGAAAGCTTTGCAGAATTTTTCTGCAGTTTTCCTTCCGGCTCTGGAGTAGATTTAA
>JANLQE010000201.1:0-24275 GCA_031367625.1 Bacteroidota bacterium | reverse complement strand
CCAGGTTTTTTCAGGGAATTTCTGTAGTATGTTATAATAAACCTTTTACGCTTGATTTTAGTGCGACTGACCCTGATAGAGATTCTCTGGTGTATTATTTATGCGATGCTTATGATGGAGGCGACGCCAGAAATGCCGCTTATACCACTCCTGCCGCACCTCCATACAACCCCGTACAATATGTAAATAGTTTTTCCAGTTCTCAACCTCTCGGTGTATTGGCCTCTATAAATAAGGCTACAGGAATTATTTCGGGTATTGCACCAGATGCCGGTAAATACGTTGTATCGGTTTGTGTAGAATCTTACCGAAAGGGTAAGTATATTTCTACGCACAGAAAAGACTTTATAATTTCAGTGGCTGCCTGCGACCTGCCCGGCGCAAAATTAGTAACGCCCTTTTATATTAATTGCGATAGCTTTAAAGTGAATTTTACAAACCTGATTGAGTCTCCTTTAAATCTTACTTTCAACTGGAATTTTGGTGACCCGGCTTCTGGTGCAAATAATACTTCTACATTATCATCACCTGGCCATATTTTTTCTGATACAGGTGTTTTTATAATACAATTAATTATAAATAAAGGATCAGGTTGTGCAGATTCAGCTACTGCACCTGTAAAAATTTATCCTGGATTTTTTCCGGCCTTTAAACAAAATGCCCCCATGTGCAAAGGATTGCCGGTACAATTTACAGATCTTACCACAGCCAGGTACGGAGTTGCAAGCAACTGGCGTTGGGATTTTGGTGATAAAAATATCAGCAATGATACGAGCCGCTTAAAAAGTCCAACTCACATTTATCCAAAAGCTGGCTCCTATTTAGCCACCTTAATTGTATCTACTGATAAAGGTTGTACTGCTACACTAACTGATACAGTAAGCATTGTAGATAAACCTGCATTTAGTGTAAGCAACGATACGCTTATTTGTGTAATAGATACTTTACAGTTACTTGCTAAAGCTAGTGTGCCGGGAGGTTCCGTAACCTGGTCGCCCAATTATAATATCAATAATATTAACAGCTTTACACCATTAGTAAGCCCGGATGTTACTACCGTTTATCATGTGCAGTTTAAAGATAATTTTGGGTGCGAGGCAACCGATTCTGTAAAAGTAAATGTGGTAACCGAAGTATCTTTACAGATTGCCAACGATACCACAATCTGCCGCACCGACAGCGTAACTTTAAAGTTAAAAACCGATGCACTATATTTTACCTGGGCGCCATCTGAAACACTTAATAATGCTGTAGCACAAAACCCCGTGGCATACCCAGCAGATCCATCTACTACTTACCAGGTAAAAGCCAGCATTAGCAATAAATGTTTTAAAACAGCCAGTATAATTGTAAAAACAGCGCCTTATCCGCTGGCTAATGCCGGTGCAGATACAAGTGTTTGTTTTGGTAAATCCGCATCATTGCATGCATCGGGAGGCAGTATTTATTCCTGGACGCCCACTTTCTTTTTAAACAATCCAAATATATCAAACCCCATATCGCAAAACCCCACGGCCAAAATAAGGTATATCGTCACAGTTCGGGATACATTGGGCTGCCCTAAGCCAAAAGCAGATACTATGTTTGTGACAGTGGTAAAAATAATTGCTGATGCAGGCCCCAGGGACACCTCTGTAGTATTGGGCCAGTTACTGCAATTAACCGCTACCGGCAGTACTAATTATTTATGGTCGCCAAACACCTGGTTAAGCAGTGTAAATATTTTTAACCCAACGGCTTTGCCGCTGGATAATATTCAATATGCAGTAAGGGTATCTGATGCCCAGGGCTGTTTTGGGTTGGATACCATTAATGTAAAATTATTTAAGGTAGATCCTGACCTGTATGTTCCTACAGCATTTAGCCCCGATGGTGATGGAATTAATGATATTTTCAGACCAATAGCATTAGGTATTAAATCAATTGAATCTTTCAGGGTGTATAACCGCTGGGGGCAAATGGTTTATTCCACCTCACAGATTGGCCAGGGATGGAATGGAAAATTTGGAGGCGTGGACCAACCTGCAGGTACCTTTGTGTGGTATGCCGAAGCCACCAATTATAAGGATAAAAAAATAAAAAAGAAAGGCACAGTAATATTGATCAGGTAATTTTTATCGCCTATTTTTTTATACTGAAAAGCTGAAAAAATTCGATTTTTTTCTTACCTATTTTCTACTTTTATCTTATTGGTTTTACACTCCCTGGCAAAAGTTTGCAATGCACTCATAATAACTTATTTTGCAATGATGAATAAAACAATACTTATTACCGGTGCTACATCAGGCATTGGAAAAGCATGTGCAGAAAAATTTGCAGCAGCAAAATACAACCTTATACTTACCGGCAGAAGAGCAGAAAGGCTTTCGGCATTAAAAGAAGTGTTGCAAATAACACATGGCATTAAAGTAATTACCTGCTGTTTTGATGTGCAGAAAAAAGAAGAAGTATTTGAAGCCATCAATCAACTGCCAGCCGAATGGAAAAGTATTGAAATTCTTATTAATAATGCCGGCCTTGCACTTGGCAGAGAACCTTTTGACGAAGCAGATTTAAATGACTGGGAAACTATGATGCATACGAATGTAGATGGGCTGCTTTATGTAAGCAGGGCCGTATTACCATTTATGAAAAAAACCGGGCGGGGGCATATTATAAACATTGGCTCTATTGCAGGTAAAGAAGTGTATGAAAACGGAAATGTTTATTGTGCCAGTAAATTTGCAGTAGATGCCATTACAAAATCTATGCGGATAGATTTATTAAAGCATGGCATAAAAGTAACCGGCATTCATCCCGGAGCGGTAGAAACAGAATTTTCATTGGTGAGGTTTAAGGGAGATGAAGAAAAAGTGGGTACTGCCTATACAGGATTTGTTCCGCTTACTGCAGAAGATATTGCAGACAGCATTTTTTATTGTGCTACACTTCCTGCTCATGTATGTATAAATGAGTTGGTTATTACCTGTTTGCAACAGGCCGGAACTTATTATTTTTACAAAAAGTAATATACAAAGCCTTATTAATTGCTGTGCTTAAAATTTTTGACACAATATGGGGTTAAAAAAGCCGTTAAAAGGTAGTGTAACATTTTGCAAGCTGAAAATTTTTCGCTAACCTTGTTTATCCAATTATTACAAGAGATATCTAAATAGATGAAAAACCTTTTAGTACCCATTACCTTTTTATTTTTACTCCTCACAGGTTTAACTTCCCCTGCACAAAACGTTATAAGGCAGGTTGCGTGCACTAATGAAGCCATCCTTCACCAGGCAGACAGTATCAAACAGGATTTAAAAAAACAAGGATTTATCATTGTAAAAGAAGCTTCAATGACCATGGAAAGCGAGTATGAAATGCCCGTAATTGTTCCCCTTACCGAAGGAACCTGGTATCAGTTTGTATTTATCGGCGATATTACTTCTAAATTATATGAAGTGCGTATGTTTGACTGGAGCGAAAAGCAGGTAGTTTATCAAAAAAAGATGTGGGGCGATGTGGATGGAAATGTTATCAGTTACAACTATATCCCAAAGTTTACAGAATACCACATGATAAAACCGGTACAGGTAAATAAGAAAAAGAAAAAAGATTTATGCGGCTATGTTATGCTGCTTAAAAAAATAAAGTAGTAACCGGCCCACCTTGCGGCGGATTTCAGCATGGGAATGTGGAAATTATAAGTGGATTTCGCATATTCAACAGAATAATAAATTAACGGATTGATCAATAAATAAGCTGGTATAAAAAACAGGCTGCTTCAATTGGCAGCCTGTTTTTTTATTTACAATGACCTTATTTTATTGTGCCAGGGAAATTCTTATCTGCACGCCTGCCCTTGTGTTGGTAGTGGGGGCGCTGGAAGAAATGTATGGTATGATTTTTCGCTGATCAAAATACAATTTCAAATTTACCCGGTTGTTTAAAAAATAATCAATGGTAGGGTTAATGCTTATTTCCTTGCTGCCGCCGGTGGCAAAACTACTTTCATTATCCAGCTTACTGTTAGCAGTTACATTATCCCTTACCCTTACATCAAGCCGGAAATTTATTTCATTATCTAATTTGCCTGAGCCTGTTTTACTTAAAAACTTCGGCAGTTTTAATCCGCCAAATAATTTTAATCCTCTTTTACGGTAACCTGCACCAATAACAACTTCTGTACTGCGTTGCTCGCTTAGCTGGTAATCGTAAAGGCTAAGGCTTAAGCTGCGGCTTTTTGCATATTCAAACTTTGCCTGAAGCTGATTGGTAAACATCATATCAAAGCCTAACAATGGGGCAAACTGTTCAATAATGGTTACGTTTGGCACCAGAAAATACGGTATAAAATTATTTGATACTGAATCGTAAAATGACGGATAGCCATAACGGGAAACATCCTGGTAAAGTAATGCCGAAGTAAACCCATTCATGCTTAAATTACCATTGTAGCCATGAGTAATGGTAAAGCTGGTAAATATTTTTTCAAGCCCTTTTATTTTTGTCAATCCATTGTAGTCAATTTTCCAGTTTGGCCTTGGCAAAATAGCTTTAAAAGGGTTAGACTTAATGTTTGCATTATTTTGTTTTATCAGGGATACTTTATCAGGATCCTGCCCGGTATAAGCAGCAATAAAAGACGGGATAAGCACATCTACAGCATATTTGCTATAGCCATAATAATAACCATCTGCCCCAATCGGATTTGCCTGTTGCTGTGTATAGGTATTTTTTTGCCCTAAACGCCTGGATAAAATAATACGGTTATTCTCGAAGGTTTTAAATGTAGATGATATGCGGTTAGGATCAAACTTGCCAAACAATGTTTTAAAAGCTATATACGACACATCAAAGCCGCCACCGGTATAAGGAGTAAGATGCATGAAGGCACGATTGGTACCACCACTGGTATCTATAAACCGAAAAGTTTCGCTATAATTTTTATTAAAGGTTTTGCTTACGTTTATAGTAATGTTTAAATCCCTCACCGGTTCAATTGTTGCGCTTAGCGTAAGGCGCTGATCAAAATTTTGCTGAAACAATGAATTAAAGGTAGTGTCTTTGGTTATTAACCCGGCAGCAGCTTTCCTGTTCAGCCAGTTACTATCCGGTTGCCTTCCTAAAATAAAATCAAGACCGGGTGCCATACTTTTAAAATTCTGGCCCACAAACTGTGTGCTGTCTGTATAGCCCGGCAGGCGGGTATTGGCATTTTCTGACAAAGAAAAATTTACCTGTTTAATACCCGTAATTAATTTACCAAATACCCTTGCAGGCACTCCTGCATAAGGCATAGCAGTTTGATCTACAATTCTTCTTGTTCTTAATACCCGCTTGCCTTGTTTTGTAGTAACACTGTCTGTTACTTTTGTTATACGGTTTTTCCATTTTTCTTTATCAGCAGGGTTAGCGGGCAAATCTAACTGGCGCAACCATTTTGATTTTTGATAAAGCCTTGTAAAATCCATCTGCACAGTTGCTTCGCTTTGCTGGCCGTTCTCTAAAAAATTACCCAGGTTTACTGCCAGTCTGCTGGCTCCAATCCAGCGGTATGCTGCCTGGTATTTAAGGTTAATAGTTGTCCAGTCTATCAATGGAAATTTAGCCGTTGGCAGTGTATAAGAAAAATTAGCTGTTTGGTTAAAAATCGTATTTCTGCCACCTTTAAATAAATTTTTAAAAACAGAATCTTTTTTCTGTTTGCTGTCCAACCTGCCATAAGGCTCATCAATCCTGGAATTATTAGTTGCCGTATAATCAAATCTTAATGACCGGGTAAAGTTCCACGCAACTATATAATCCCGTTGAAAAGTAAAATATTTATCATAGGTCTCCGGAATAGAATATTTAGATGCGCCGATACTGCGTGGCTTTATTACACCAAACTGCCGGCTTATATCTGCTCTAAAACTTAATTGCGAAGGCATATAATTAAAATTAAAATCCTTTACCAGATCAAACCAATGCGTTTTGGTTTTTTTAAATAGCTTTTTAAAGGGTTCTATATACTTTGGTTGTGGTGCATAATTGTATCCCAATGAGCCCCGGTGGCGGGTTACTTCATTGTATTCTATTAATGGATTATGGCTGCTGGTTTTTATGTAAGAATAGCTCACATCCACGTTGGATATATCGTAAATCTTTGGTTTCTTACCATTTATTTTATTCTTTCTTACGTTGGTAAAATTCAGGGTTTTTATTGAAGTGAAATCAACAGCCCCTTTTCTTATAGAATCTTTTTGAGATTGTGGGGCCGTGCTTAATTTGTCTTTTATTTTGATATCTAAATCGTATGGATCATACTGCGGTGTACTTACTGTTTGCGTATAACTGGCAAAAACGGGTATGGACATGCCCGCTTTTTTTGGCAGTAGTTTTCCTAACTCAAGATTGGTTGCCACATCAAACTGATAAAAATTATCGCGGTATCTGTCATTCACTTTTTGTTCTAATGTACCAAATCCCTGTGTGTGGGCATTAGCTGATATAGATAAGGTACCCAAATCTGCAAGGTTTACATCTACCCGGCCCAATGCTGCATAACCGCCCTTTTCATCAATAGAAGATAAGCGCAGTTCATTTACCCATACTTCTCCACAAGCTGCTTCTGCTACGGTGTTTTCTACACCAATTAATATCCCACGTATCTCTCCCAAATTAGGGTTACCCATTACTGCATATTGCTGGCCGTTGGTTTGTAACTGAGGAAAGAGTTGTACCAATGAAAAATTACTTAAATTTCTTGCCTGCTTTAATTTGGTAAGTACCGTTAAATCTACATCAAGAGAATTGCGGGGGTTCCACAAACTATCGTTATAAATATCTGAATTAGGATTTAAACTGGATGCCGTTAATGGGGTTTTTATCAACGGAATCCTTATTTCATAATAATTACTTACAAAATCAGTTCCCATCCTTATTACAGCAGTAAGTTCTTTATCCTTAAAGCTTGCAGGCGGGGTTTTTGCCTCCTCTGCGTGAATGTACATGGAGAGTTTTCTAAACTGCCTTAAATCCCTGTTGGCAAAAGTTTGAAAAACAGCTTTTGCATCTCCTTTTAAAAGATTACAAAACTGTAAACTCATGGCCTGTTCGTTTTGTAAAAGATTTACTCCATTATTGCTTAGTGTTTGTACCCTTTCAATTTCCCGTGGGGTGCGGTAAGGCAATGGAGTGCGTTTGTCATTTTCTTCAATATTTACAGCTCCTACATTTAATACGGTAGATGAAGCGGGGGTATATAATCCGGTGGAATCTACTTTGTATTGAAACTTACGCCAGATATTACGGGTAAGTTGTAATTCTCCAAAACGCATTACCACACTATCCTCAAAGTTGGTCATAAACATCCTTATAAAACGGATAGATTTAAAATCGGGAATTTTACCGATTTTACTATTATAGTTGCCCACAGGAATCCTGAACTGATACCAGGTTTCATTACGGCTGCTTCCATTTACCAAACTTACCGGCACCAATTTTTTATCTACAATAAAATTAGTACCAATCTGCATTTCGGGTGCTGTATTGGGTTTTACATCAACAGTATATTGAAAATATTCTTCCGTTTCACTTAAAGTATTATCCCGGTTTAAATCTTCGGCATCGGGGTACAAAGTAGCGGCTGCAGAAAACTGGCCACCCTTGTCAATAGGCGAGTTTCCTTCTGGATTATTATAATTTTTATAGCGGGCCAGTATGCCGTCATTCTGGCTAAAACCAGCATCTCTGTAATTTTTATAGTCATCTCCGGAGGGATCTTTCAATGCATTAATATAAGCCTTGGAACCTGCACCAAAATTAGTTTTTAATGCTTCCAGGTATGTCTGTCTTTTTGCCACTTCGGCTGTATCATTCAGCCCATCAAAACCTACATCCTGGTACAACCTGTCTTCGGGAATATTGCTGAAGGCATTGGTAACCTGTATCGGGTTTCTGGGAACCCTTCCCCATACAGTGTTATCCACTGGTGATGGTGCATTGGGTGTAGGCAAGCCGTTTTCATAAAACCTTCTTCCATCTTTTAATACATCTTCTGAAACATTGCCCAAATTAAAATATAATTTACCTCCGGTAGAGTTGGCCGCATTCGGATTTTCCGGTGTAGTAATAAAAGGGTCCTGCACCCAAAATTCTATAAATTCTATATTATTGGTTTCAAAATCTGTTTGATCTAAACTACGCATCAGCCCACCCCACCTGGTTTTTGGTCTCAATAATTTTCCATCCGCATTTAAACCGGTTATGCTGTCATTAAAATTGTAAGGGCCTTTATCTGTGGGGTAATAGGCAAGGTCAAATGTTACCAACTGGCTTTCACCAAAACCGGTTGTTCTCTGCGGAAATATTTCTTTTTGAAATACCTGCCTGGTACGGGGATCACTTAATAAAGCCGAATTATTTCCTATAGGATTGTTCGCATCTTTATATTGTTGTAATGTTTGCTCTATCTGGTACCAGGCAATTTTTGCCCTGTTTTTTCCGTAAGCTAAACTGTTACTGGAATCTGCTTCGGGAAACAATATTTTTCCATTGGCATCTGTTGCTCCTTTTGGTGTAGAAGCTAAAGCCCAGCTTATTGGAGGAAAACGCAGGTCAATACCCGATTTGCTTCCTTCAAAATCATCAATATAAACAACCCCATTTTTGCCACGGCCTATTTGTGGTGCATGGCCCGGCTTAAGCATGGCAGCTTCGCCATATACATTTATGGTAGATGGCGCTTTGGTAGAATAAAAAGGTAATTTATCCAGTAATTTTGTAAGCCGGGGTACATCTTTTCTATAATTTACATCAAGGCCATACATGGCATTGCGAATAGGATCTTCATTTAAATTTACTTTGGTAAAAAATGGCCTTTCGCTTAATCTTACCATGGTGGCACCAAAAGAAAGTTGTTCCCTGCTGGTATTTTTTGCCTGATAGTCGAGCCTTAAACCCATGTAGGAACGTTGCTGCAGGCCAAAGGATGCATTGTTTTCAAAATTTACCTGTACGGGTAAGCCTGCATTTAAGATGGCCTGGTTGGTAATTTTTATAGTTCCTAAATCGTAATTGATATCGTAGTCCACATTTTCCTGCAAAGTGCGCCCACCGGCACTTACGCTTACAGACCCCCGAGGAATATTATAACCAATGCTGATATCAGCCGACCCGGAACTCTTTGCCGAGCCTTTTAAAACAAACCTATTAAGGTTTGGATATTGCTGAGCCACAGCTTTAATGGAATCGTACAAGGCATAATAAAGCGTATCTTTTATTTGTGGCAACGTGGTATCTGTATATACTCCTGCTGCTAAATCTCTTCCAAAAGGTTCCAGTACAGGAAAAATTACCCGGCTGTATTGAGATACTACCGTGAAGTTTTCTACATAATCAAACACACCATCCGGCTGGGGATCTAACTGACTGTTTAGCCTGTCAAGATTTATTAAAGAGATAATAGGTGAACCCTGGTTTTTATCGCCAAAAGGTACATAACGTTTTGCGCCAAGGCCAGGCTGCTGGTATAACACATCTAATTTAAAATCCTGCTGAGATAATACGCCATATCCAATAGAATATACATTCTTCAGCATCAGGTTCCATACAGGCAGGCTGGTACGCTGTGAAGTGGCTTTTAATAATTTCAGGAAGAGTACTTTTTGTGTAGCTGTGGAAGAATCGGGGGGCACATCCTGCGAAAACTCTCCTATCTGGAATATTTTTCCGTTGTAAGAATATTGATAAGCTATTGCAAGCACCTCATCTGTTTGCAAAGGTTGGCTTAAAGATAAAGTGCCTACCTGCCTGTTGTAACTATATTGTGTGCTATCTAATTTACGGGCAAAAGTTTTTTCAAAATCCTGCACCGGGCTTAGCCCGAAATTGATTAGGTTATTAAATACCATTGCAGGGTTACGGTAATCTGGCTGCTGCTTTATTTTAAATAATAAATCATTGGTTCCATTAGTAGGTAAAGCTGAACTGGTAAGCACATTAATTGTTGGTGGTTGCCTGTAAGGCTGGTTTTCGCCAAGATCCATCAGGCCTACTACATCCCTTGTTTGTGTAGTGGTTCCATTGCGGTTGGTTACCCACACTTCCATTCTTAAAATCTGCACCGGGCTGGTTACCGCAGGCAGATTTTTCATTACGTTATTGTAATTTTTTCTAAAATACTGTGCTGCTAAAAAGTGGCGGTTTTCTTCATATTCATCTGCTTTAATTTCAAAAGGCTGCGAGGCTGTACCACCCTGCAGGTTTACTGTTTGACGCTGCGATTTTTGATTGGCCAGTACGCCGGTGATAAATAATTTTCCAAACTGCAGCTGGGTTTTTAATCCAAATAATTGCTGAGCGCCAGGTATTAAACTACCCCGGCTGGGGAAGCTTATATTACCTGCTTCAAAGCGTTTTAAAATTTCATCATCCTTACCGGTATAATCTAATTTTAACTGGTTTTCCAAATCAAAATTAGCAAGGGTATTATAGTTAATCGGAAATTTTAGTTTGTCCCCAATGTTTGCATTTACATTTACCTGGGCATTCATATTAAAATCAAGTCCCCCGCTTTTCCGGGCTCTTTCCGGTAAAGTTGGATTATCAGTAACCTGGCCCTGGTAACCTGCGGTAAGATCAACATTTCCCTGCGGACTTATTTCTATTTTACCGTTTCCAAAAAGACGGTTAAATAAATTATCAGTGAGCGAAAGTTTGGGTCTTGTAAGTTTGCCCCGGTTTAAAATACTGGTAGTGTTGGCCCGTTTTTGAAAGTAATCAGTCTCTGCCTGTTTATTGCGCATTTGCCAGTATTGATCAAATGTATAAGTGGTGGGAATGCGGTAATATTTACTCCCTATTTTTTCGTAAACGATATAGGTTTGGGTAATGGCATCATATACAACAGAATCTTTGAGATTGGAAGGGTTTTTAAAATCGTAAATACTTCTGGAGGTGCCGGGCAAGGTTCCGCCCCGTGAATCTTTAATAGGATAATGCAGGCTGTCTTTATAATCAGGTACAGTTGTATCAATGCCATTAACTGGATAATTGCCATAAGGCTTAGCCCTATTATCTGCATTGATCATTGAAAGCAATACAGGCAAAGTACTGCACGCAAGAATTGTAAGAATTGTCTTTCGAATAAGCAACATCCGGTAAATAAATTAGCGTAGCGTTTTTATCAAATGGCTTTTAGGGATTTTTTAATTAACTCTTCCAAATGTACAATACCAGGTTCGGCACGGATAATTTTTTTAATGGATTGCTCTGCCTGCTGCCTGGATATGCCAAGCGCAGTCAAAGCTGTTAACGCATCCTGTTCTAATCTATTGCCTGCCGGCATTATATTATCAATACCGGAAGGTTGTTTATTTACTTTATCCTTTAGTTCAAGCACAAGCCTTTCTGCTGTTTTTTTACCAATCCCTTTCACACTTTCAAGCAAATGCACATTACCCTGCAGAATGGCTATTCCTACTTCTTCAGATTTAAGAGATGACAGCATCATACGTGCTGTTGCTGCACCTACGCCGGATACACTTATCAACATCACAAACATCTCTTTTTCCTGGCGCTCAAAAAATCCGTACAAGGTATGCCCATCTTCTTTTACCTGCAAATGGGTAAAAAGCTTTCCTTTTTCCAAAGCCTGAATAGCGGAATAGGTATTAAGGCTTATATTTACTTCGTATCCTACCCCATTTACATCCACATAAACCTGTGCCGGACTTTTATAACTGAATTTACCCTCTAAATATGCATACATAATATCCTGATCTGTCTATTAGCGAAAATAAGGATATTTTATCAGCCATTGGATCAAAAAAAAACAAGAATTTTTTTTCCTTTAATTTTGATCCTCATAAACCCATAGCAAATTAAAAAAATGATGAATAAAATTACGGCTGCCATATCTTGTGTAGGAGGCTATGTACCGGAATACCGGCTTACCAATAAAGAACTGGAGACAATGGTAGAAACCAACGATGAATGGATAAAGAGCCGTACGGGTGTAGAAGAAAGAAGGATTTTAAAAGGCGAAGGGCTTGGCAGCAGTGATATGGCAGTAGAAGCAGTAAAGGAATTGTGTAAAAAAAGAGGTATTTCTCCGGATGAAATTGAATGCCTTATCTGCGCTACAGTTACACCGGATATGGTTTTTCCGGCAACTGCAAATATCATTTGCGGTAAAGCCGGCATAAACAATGCATTTAGTTTTGATATTGGTGCTGCCTGTTCCGGCTTTTTATATGCACTTACTTCCGGCGCTGCATTTATAGAAAGCGGGCGGTACAAAAAAGTAGTGGTTGTAGGGGTAGATAAAATGAGCAGCATTATAGATTACAGCGACCGTGCCACCTGCATAATTTTTGGAGATGGGGCAGGCGCTGTTTTGCTGGAACCCAATGAAGAGGCTAATGGCGTTTTAGACAGTATTTTAAAAAGTGATGGCAGCGGCTGGCGATATCTTCACATGAAAGCCGGCGGCTCTGTAAAACCTGCTACTGTAGAAACTGTGCTGGCAAAAGAACATTACGTTTATCAGGAAGGGCAGGCTGTTTTTAAATTTGCTGTAAAGGGTATGGCAGATGTAAGTTATGAACTGATGCAAAGAAATAATTTAACTCCAGATGATATTGCATGGTTGGTTCCGCACCAGGCCAATCTCCGCATTATTGATGCCACCGCCAGCCGCATGAATCTTCCAAAAGAAAAGGTTATGATCAATATTCAGAAATACGGCAATACTACTGCGGCAACTTTACCGTTATGCTTATGGGATTGGGAAAAACAATTAAAGAAAGGCGACAATATTATTTTAGCGGCATTTGGGGGTGGATTTACATGGGGTGCTACCTTGGTAAAGTGGGCTTACGACTGCAAAAGTTGATAGAGAATATTAAATTGCTATAACAATTTTTTTGGTACAGGCAGCAATCCCGATAGCCATCGGGATTTATAGCAGCACCGTTGCAGCGGTTATCCTGAGGAAACGTAGTACAAAGTGTCAGCAACTGTAAAAAAACTTTACTTAATTTTGATTTTATAAAATCCTCTTACATGAAAAAATATTTACTGCTGCTTTTTTTATCCATGTTTTTTTTTCTTAATAATTACGCACAATTCAGCAGGTATATTATTAAATTAAAAGACAAAGGCACTAATCCATTTTCCATATCCAACCCCTCCCAGTACCTTAGCCAGCGTGCCATTGACAGAAGAATAAAATATAATATTGCTATAGACAGTACCGATTTACCTGTAAGCCCAAATTATATTGACAGTATTCGTTTATCCGGCAGCGTTACTGTACTCAATTCATCCAAATGGTTAAACCAGATAGCCATTAAAACTACAGATACTGCTGCATTGGCTAAAATAAATTCTTTTCCTTTTGTACTTAGTGCTATGCCAGTTGCATCCATAACAATAACAACTGCAGTAAATAAAAAATTAACTCCCGTGCAAGATAATAATAGGCAATCTTTTGGTGCTGATCCTATTCCTTCATCAGCAGAATCTTATGGGTACGGCTATTCCAACGGGCAGGTAAAAATTCACAAAGGAGATTTTTTGCATAACCATGGTTTCAGGGGCGAAGGAATGCAAATGGCAGTGCTGGATGCAGGTTTTTATCACTATTTATCTTTACCCACTTTTGACAGCATCCGTGCAAATAACCAAATACTTGGCACCTGGAATTTTGTAACAAATAATGTAAATGTAAATGAAGATTATTTTCATGGAATGCAGTGCCTTAGCACCATTGCAGCCAATATGCCGGGGATATTTATAGGCACTGCTCCTAAAGCTTCTTTTTATTTATATGTAACCGAAGATATTGCCAGTGAGTATCCTATTGAAGAACAAAACTGGGCTGCAGGGCTAGAAAAAGCAGACAGCCTTGGTGTAAATATATCTTCTACTTCTTTGGGATATACCCGGTTTGATAATGCGGCACTTGATTATACTTATAATGATATGAATGGCCATACAACCCTCAGTGCACGTGCCGCCAATTTTGCATCTAAAAAAGGAATGCTGTTGCTCGTTGCGGCAGGCAATGAAGGCACCAGTGCCTGGCATTATATTGCAACCCCCGCTGATGCAGACAGCGTATTGGCTGTGGGAGCAGTAGATACCTTAGGAAACGTTGCCAGTTTTAGCAGTTACGGACCCAGCAGCGATGGAGATATAAAGCCTGGTGTTGCGTCTGTTGGGTTAAATGCAATTGTTGCCAATCGCTTTTCCGGCTTGCCGGCTTACAGCAGTGGAACTTCTTTTGCCTGCCCCAATATGGCTGGCCTTACAACCTGCCTGTGGCAGGCGTTTCCGGAAATAAATAACCGGGGAATTATAAATGCGATAGAAGCATCTGCTACAAAAATAACTAATCCAGACAACAGAATTGGTTATGGTATCCCTGATATGAAAAAAGCTTTTGTGCTGCTAAGTAAAAAATTTTACAGCCAGCAGGCAACTATAAATACCTGTAGTGTTGCTTTACAATTTGCAGCAAAAACCGACAATACGGTTAACCTTATTTTAGAAAGAAAACTTTCTTCTGAAATTGACTTTACCCCACTGAAAACATTTCAAACTACGGGTAGCTTTACTTTGCATAATTTTAATTATACAGATGACTTAAGTAATGCAGATATAGGATTAGTGAGGTACAGAACAAAAGTAACTATTGGTACAGACACTACGTTTTATGCAGATTCTTTATCTGTAAATTATGTGCTTCAATGTGCTGCAGACGAAAATAAAATCAGCATAGCGCCCAATCCGGTTACAGACTATTTAAATATCAGTATAGCAAGAATTACTGCAGTAAAAGTGGATATTATTATACAAAATATAGCAGGGCAAAAACTTTATGCTGCCGGTTTTGAACAACCAATGGGAAGAATTATTAAAACAATATCCATGCAGCACCTGGCTAAAGGAATATATTTTGTAACTGTTTTTATAGATAATAAAAAAGCCGTTACAAAAAAGATATTAAAACAATAATTACCTGGTGAATACGGCTACAAACATAGTGTCTGCCTTTATTTCATACCCTTTAATATATTCCATTTGCAGTAACTGCAGGTGAAATTTTTCTTTAAGGTAATCTACAACTTCTTCATTTTCTTTTTTAAAAACAGAACAGGTAATATAAAAAAACAATCCGTCTTTTTTAAGATGCTGCAAAGCATTTTGGGCAATTAGTTTTTGCTTTTCAGCATATTCTTCAATCCTGTTTTTTTTGAAATACAAAAGCTGTTCGGGATTACGCCCCCAGGTGCCGCTGCCGGTGCATGGTGCATCGCAGATAATAATAAAAAAATTATCTTCCCCAACCGGTAAAGTATTTTTAGTAATATCTGCAACGAAACTTTTATAAATATTTACCCCTGCCTGTTGTAATCTTTTTTTACAGTTAATTAAAATATTTTCACGAATATCCGATACCGTTAGCTGTACATTGCCTTTCAGTTTATCATACAATAAAATAGATTTTCCGCCACTTGCAGCGCAGCAATCCCAGGCAGTGAGTTTATTATCATTTGCAAAGGAAGGCAACGTATCCAGGTAGTTAAACACTTTTTGAGAACTTGCATCCTGCACTACTGCTTCTTTATTTATTTTAATAAGATCATCTAAAGGCGTTGCATTTTCCAGTTCAATACATTCATCCCTGTGTGCTGTGTAAGGAATGGCAGCTTCAGTTAATTTATTTAAAACAACCTTTCCTTTGCCACGGCGCAACCTTAAAAACAGGCTTGGCTGTTGTAAATAAGATTTATAAAAAGAATCATTATTTAAACCCGCCCCCAATTCATTTACTAAAGGAAAAATACCTGAAGCCTTTATATTTAAAAATGCTAATTTTTCGTCTGTTGATAGTAATATTTTATCATTTAAGCCCGGTTGCAGAGCCTGTAGCAAAGCATTTGTTTTATGCTCACCTAAAAACAGCGCTGCCAAAATTTTTTCTTCTGTAGTTTTATTTTTTAATAAATAGCCCAGGCGGAAATAGTTGTAACAAAGACTGGCAATTGTTTTCCTGTCTTTAGAGCCATGTTTTTTGTTGGCTGCAAAATGTTTTTTTAAATGAAAAGCAAATGGCTCTGCAGCGGCGTAGCTTTCTATAATTTTTATTGCAGATGATGTATGGGAATGGTGGCGGCTCATTGTTGTAAATTGAGATTATCTGGTTAGATGCTACCTCTGTCATCTATCAACTGTATAGTACAAATCTTTATAGAAGTAATCCACTGACAAATATTAATTTATCAATTAACTTCCAACAGTGCATCTACAGGATCTTTACCAAATAATAATAAGGATGGATTTTCGAGCAGTTGCTTTACCCTTACTAAAAAACCTACTGATTCTCTGCCATCAATAATGCGGTGGTCGTAACTTAATGCTACGTACATCATTGGTTTAATAATCACCTGGCCGTTTACAGCCATTGGCCGCTCCACAATATTGTGCATTCCTAAGATGGCGCTTTGCGGAATATTGATAATGGGGGTACTCATCATGGAGCCGAAGATGCCGCCATTGGTAATGGTAAAAGTTCCGCCGGTCATTTCTTGAATGGTAAGTTTATTATTCTTTGCTTTAGTAGCCAGATCCACTACTGCTGCTTCTATCTGTGCCATGCTCAGGCTTTCTGCATTTCTTATTACTGGTACTACCAAACCCTTGGGGGCACTTACTGCTATTGAAATATCGCAATAATCGTGGTAAATAATATTCTCCCCATCCAGGTAAGCATTTACATAAGGAAATTGCTGCAAAGCATAGCAACATGCCTTTGTAAAAAAGCTCATAAAGCCAAGGTTTACCGCATGCTGTTCTTTAAATTTTTCTTTGTATTTTTTTCTTAATTCCATGATGGCACTCATATCCACTTCATTAAAAGTAGTAAGCATTGCCGTAGTATTTTTTGCCTCTACCAATCTGCGGCTGATTGTTTTGCGCAGGTTACTCATTTTTTCCGGCCTGTCGTTCCTGTTAAATAACACTTTGCCGGGGTTGCGGCCGGGGTTATTCAGCAATTCCAAAACATCCTGCTTTATTATTCTTCCATTGCTTCCGGAGGGAGTAATTTTTTTGCTGTCCACTTTTATATCTGCAATGATAGCTGCCGCCACAGGGGTAGCTTTAATTTCTACAGCAGTATTTGTCTTTACATTTTCTGCTACAGCATTTTCCTGTTTTGCAGATGATTTTTTTTCTGGTTCGGGTGCAGTTGTGGCGGCTGCCGGCTTTGCTGCATCTGTATCAATAGTACAAACAAGATCGCCTATTGCAAGTGTATCGCCCTCTTTAGCTATCTGTTTTAATGCTCCTGCTTTTTCTGCATTGATTTCAAAAGTAGCTTTTTCACTTTCAAGCTCTGCAATTACCTCATCCCTTTCTGCCCATTCGCCGTCTTGTTTTAGCCACTTTACCAATGTTACTTCACTGATGCTTTCTCCCACTACAGGAACTTTTATTTCTATAGCCATTAAAAGTAATTTTTTGTATCTGCAAATTTCGGATAAAAAAGGCAGTATGAAAATATTTTATTACAGAGCAAAAAATTATGCAGTACGAAAAGTAATAACCCGGTTTTTAAAAAAATAAATACATTTTCATTTGGAGCAGAACAATAAAAAAATTATTCCATCTCTGCACTATCAACAGTTTGATGCAAAAAAAAAGAGCCTCACTGGCTCTGTTAAAAAAACATACTTTATGCTTAAGCTCCTAAATAACTGCGAAGTAATTTGCACCTGGAGGCCGTTCTCAATTTAGTGATGGCTTTATCTTTTATCTGCCTCACCCGTTCTCTTGTAAGGCAAAAACGCTCCCCAATATCTTCCAGGCTTAGCGGATGATCTATCCCCAATCCGAAGAAAAAACGGATAACATCTTTTTGTCTTTCTGTAAGTGTGCTGAGCGATCTTTCAATTTCTATTTGTAAAGAAGCCTTTATTGCCAGTTCATTATCTGTACCCAGAGCATCCCTGTTTATTAAAACATCTATAAGCGTACTGTCTTCGCCGTCTGCCAATGGCTGATCCATACTTACATGCCTGGCTGCCACACCCAAAGTAGCAGACACTTCTTCAGCATCAATATCAAGAAAAAAAGCGAGTTCTTCGGCAGTAGGTTCCCTTTCAAATTCCTGTTCCAGGTGAGAATATGCTTTACTAATTCTGTTGGTAAGGCCAACTTTGTTTAATGGCAAGCGAACAATTCTTGACTGTTCTGCCAGCGCCTGCAGAATACTTTGCCTTATCCACCAAACTGCATAAGATATAAATTTAAATCCCCGGGTTTCATCAAAACGCTGAGCAGCTTTTATGAGCCCCAAATTACCTTCGTTAATTAAATCGGGCAATGTTAAGCCCTGATTTTGATATTGCTTTGCCACAGATACCACAAAACGGAGGTTAGCCTTGGTAAGCTTTTCTAAAGCCATTTGATCTCCTTTTTTTATGAGGATGGCAAGCCTTACTTCTTCTTCGGGAGATATCAATTCTACTTTACCGATTTCCTGCAGATACTTTTCTAAACTTTGGCTTTCACGGTTTGTGATAGACTTAGTTATTTTCAGCTGGCGCATACTCATAAGCAGGTAGTTTTAGTGGGGTTAAAATTGAATTATTTTGGTTTATTTAAGTTTTTTAAAAAATCTTGATAGATAACGTAATTTAAGGCATTTCTAATATGTCACAAAAAAAATATTTTAATTATTACAAATATAACTTATGCCAAAAATGGTTAAAAGCGTGGAGTTTACCTTATAATTCAAAATAAATTTTGCCACGTTAATTTTTTTTTTCATAATTGCATTGTTCAAATGATATTTTAAAAAATTAGAATGAGTAAAAAAGTTTTATATACGCTTGAATACCCGGTAAGATGTTCTCCGGGTATTTTGTACGATTTTTTAAGCACCCCTGCGGGTTTGCAGGAATGGTTTGCTGATCAGGTAGATGAGCAGGACGGTGTTTTTACCTTTGGCTGGAACGGTACAGAGGACAAAGCAGACCTATTAGACAAAGAAGAGAATAAATTTATTCGGTTTCACTGGACACACTCACAAAAAGGTGAATATTTTGAATTTCTTATTGAAAAATCAGAAGTTACTAACCAAACTATTTTGATAGTAAAAGATTTTGCAGAAAAAAAAGATATTAAAGACCAGAGCCAACTTTGGGAGTATCAGGTAAAGGATTTGTTTCACCGGGTAGGCAGTTAATTTTTCAGCAGGTTCAGTATTTTTTCATACGCTTCATCCAGTAACTGAGGCATATTGTTCCATTGCTGCAAGTCATATTTTAATGCCAGTTTTATAAAAGGCTTTTTTAGTATTTCTTCTGCACTTACATTAGTAATATCTTTTGCTGCCAGATAATTATCCGGCTCAAAGTTGTGCTGCCACTCGGTTTCATTTATACATACATAAAACAGTAATGGCTCTAAACGCAATTGGTTTATTATATTTCCGGCATATACATCTTTATATGTTCCTGATAAATGCAGGGTAACACTAAAGAAATTTCCCCACCAAAACATTGTTCTTAAAGCAAAAACATTTTGTTTGGAAAACACAGCAGGGAAATCCATTATCACGTAGGGAAACTGACGGTAATTTTCTCCTTTATTAATTTTTGGCAGGGCCAATATAATTTCGGCAGATAGAAAATCATTTCGTTTTTCCAGGCTGTTTTTTAAAGCAGCAACACGTGCATTAAAAAGTTCATACACTTTTTTGATGATGCTGTATTTAGTTAAAATCCATTGGGTATCCTGCACATTTTTAAGTTCCCCCTTAGAAAGTGTTATTTTTGTTTTTTCTGCCATATTGAAAAGTTAAGATATACTTTTTCAAATAAAACAGCCATCTGGTAATATGATAAAAAAATTAGACAAGCTTATTATAAAATCATTTATAGGGCCCTTTATTGTTACTTTTTTTATTGCATTATTTGTTTTAATGATGCAAACCCTTTGGAAATATATTGATGACCTTGTAGGCAAAGGGCTTGATTTTGTTACTATAGGTAAGTTTATATGGTTTGCAAGTGCGTCGTTAATGGTATTATCTATGCCAATTGCCATTCTTATTTCTTCCATTATGACTTTTGGTAACCTTGGCGAAAGTTTTGAACTGGTAGCCATTAAATCTTCAGGCGTTTCTTTACTTCGTTTTATGCGCCCCCTAATGTTTATAGCCTTATTGCTATGCGGCATTACTTTTTTGTTTGCCAATTATTTAATACCCTATGCAAACCTTAAATTTGTTACGCTTTACTACGATATAACTTATAAGAAACCTGCATTTGATTTAAAGGAGGGTGTTTTTTACACCCAGATAAATGGATATGCTATTAAAGCAGGCAAGAAAGATGCAGATGGAAAAACAATTCATAACGTAGTTATTTATGACCAAAGTAATTATTTACAGGATAATTCTATTGTGGCTGAAAAAGGAGTAATGAGTATTTCAAAGGATAAAAATTTTCTGGAATTTAATCTTCAAAATGGTTACCGCTACCAGGAAACTGCAAGCGCCGGAGATACCAGTACTGAATATATACGGATGGGTTTTAAAGAATTTAAAAAATTGTTTGATCTTAGTGCTTTTGAAAAACAAAACACCAATGACAGTGTTTTTAAAAACAATTTTAAAATGCTTAGTGCAAGGCAGCTTAACAAAAATATTGACTCTCTTTCAAAAATAGGTGATAGCTTAATTGGCAGCCAACATTCAGCAGTAACAGCAAACCTGCATTATACCAATGTAAAAGACAGTATCTGGCAACTGGCAACCGCTGCAAAAACAAAAGATTTAATTCCGGATTCTGCTAAAACGGATGTATATGAAAAAGCATTGGTGATGGCTGCTAATATTAAAAATTCCATTGCATTTGGAGCCGCCGAAATTGATAATAAACAAAAAGATATTCTCTATAATAAAATAGAATGGCACAGAAAATTTTCTTTTTCACTGGCCTGTCTCATTTTATTTTTTATAGGCGCCCCATTGGGTTCTATTATCCGCAAAGGTGGGCTGGGTATGCCATTGGTAGTGGCTATCATTTTCTTTTTACTTTTTCACCTGTTAAATATGTTTGGCGAAAAATTTGTGAAAGAAAGTATTTTGTCGCCCGTAATGGGCATGTGGCTTTCTATAATTGTACTTACCCCTGTTGGTATATTTCTCACTTATAAAGCCATGCATGATTCGCAGCTTTTTAGTAAAGAATTTTACTACCGGGCATTTAAAAAAATAAAGCCTTTTTTTAGTAAGAATAAAACAACATTTTCTAATACCATTTAAAAAATTATCGTGAAAAATTTATCAAAAATAAACAGGAGAAATTTTTTATTTAACACGGCGAAAGGCACTCTTGGTTTATCAATTGGCCTTGCAGGTGTTTCCCAATTTGCATCTTCCTGCAGCCCCGTAAAAAAAATGACTGCACCTGCATTTGCTACCGGGTTTGATCAACAACCACTCCCATACAAATACGATGCTTTGGAAAATGTGATTGATACATTAACAATGGAAATACATTACAGCAAACACGCTGCGGCATACAGTAAAAGTTTAAAAGAAGCAGTAGCTGCAGAAAATGTTGCAGCAAACACACCGTTGGAAAATATATTAGCTTCTGTTTCCCGCTATTCGCCAAAAATGAGAAATAATTCTGGCGGCCATTACAATCATGAAATGTTCTGGCAATCTATGCGGCCTAAAACTACAGATAACAAACCCTCCGGCAAATTGTTTGAAGCGATTGAAAAAGAATTTTCGTCTTTTGCAAATTTTAAAAGCAAGTTCAACGATGCTGCAAAAAGCAGGTTTGGCAGCGGCTGGGCATGGCTTTACACAGATGGATCTAAAAATTTAAAAATCGGCAGCACACCCAACCAGGATAATCCATTGATGGATGTAAGCGACATTAAAGGCTTTCCACTTTTGGGGCTGGATGTGTGGGAACATGCATATTACCTGAAGTATCAAAACAAAAGAGCCGACTATGCCGACAACTGGTGGAATGTGGTAAATTGGGATTATGTACAAAAACGTTTTGCCGCAATATGATGAAAAATTTTAGCTGGATATTTTTAATTGCAGGCACTTTGTTGATGTTGATTGTAATGATAAGTACAGGTAATTCTTTAAAAAATGCTGCCACGCCACTTGGCATTATAAACCTGGAGCTTGCCAATAATGCAATAGATGTTCAAAACATTTTAAATGCCTGGGAAAATGATATCAGCCAGAACAGGGATGTTATTGCCGATGCTAAAAAAAATACCTGGTTAGATTTTATTTTCCTGCTGTTTTATTCTTCTCTTTTTTATTTTTTATGCAAAAAACTCATCAGCTATTTTAAAGCAGGTTCTTTATGGAAACGAATTGGAAATGCTGTTGCCATTGGGGCTATAGCGGCAGGCTTACTGGATGTTGTGGAAAATATAGGGATGCTTAAAAGCCTTAATGAAAATGTATCAGATAATATTGCTTTGCTTACGGCTTCCTGCTCTACCTTAAAATGGGTATTGGTTTTTATTATAATTATTTTTTTAATAACAGGTTTTTTCTACAAAAAAATAATAAAAACAAGGTGACTCTGGTAACGGCAGAAATTGACTCAGCCTTTGCATAATAACATCTAAAAAGAAAACAAGATGAAACTATACAAAGGCTGATGAATTGACAAGCAATCGTGGTGCAAATGTAAACGCTTTAAAAGTTTACAACCAAATAGTTTTCAATAAATTTTTAAATAAAATGTTAATTGAGATACCGGATAATCTGATACAGAAAACTGCTATATTCGCTGCCCGTTGATGGTATTTATGTGATGCACTTTTGTATGCAGGTAATGGTGATGCCAATGAACAAATGTTTGTAAACAAAAAATAAATTTCTTTTTTATGCAAGTTTGGAAAGATTACCAGGAAAAAAATAAAGACAGATTTTTAAACGAGTTGCTCGATTTGCTCCGCATACCAAGCGTAAGCGCTAAAAGTGAGCATAAAGAAGATATGATTAAATGTGCCGAAGCAGTAAAAGAACGTTTGCTGCAGGCCGGCGCAGATAAAGTAGAACTTTACCCAACAGAAGGCCATCCCATTGTGTATGGGGAAAAAATAATTGACGCATCCAAACCAACAGTATTGGTTTATGGCCATTATGATGTGCAACCTGCAGAGCCTTTGGAATTATGGAAAAGCGGGCCCTTTGACCCAACTATTATTGATGGAAAAATATTTGCAAGAGGAAGCTGTGATGATAAAGGACAAATGTATATGCATGTAAAAGCATTGGAAATTTTAGTGCAAACAAACACACTTGCCAACAATATTAAATTTTGTATTGAAGGTGAAGAAGAAGTGGGATCGCCAAATCTTGGAAAATTTGTAGCAGCTCATAAAGAATTATTAAAAGCAGATTGTGTATTGATAAGCGACAGTGCGATGATAAGCTTAGATACGCCAAGCATTGATATTGGGGTAAGAGGATTGAGTTATATTGAAGTAGAAGTTACCGGGCCCAACCGTGATTTGCATAGTGGCGTGTATGGTGGCGCTGTGGCAAACCCTATTACCATTCTTGCAAAAATGATTGCCTCTTTACACGACGAAAATAATCACATAACTATTCCGGGGTTTTATGATGATGTAGTTATATCTACTCCAGAAGAAAGGGCATTAATGGCAAAAGCACCTTTTAATGAGGCTGAATATAAAAATGATTTAGGCATACAGGAATTGTGGGGCGAAAAAGGATATACAACCAATGAAAGAACCGGCATACGCCCTACCCTGGAGCTGAATGGCATTTGGGGCGGCTACACAGGAGAAGGCGCTAAAACCGTATTGCCTTCAAAAGCATTTGCAAAAATTTCGACAAGGCTGGTGCCCGACCAAACCACCGGTAAAATGACAGCGCTGCTGATAAATCATTTAAATAAAATTGCGCCTCCTTATGTAACCATCAAAGTATCTTTGCATCATGGCGGCGAACCTTATATGACGCCGATAGACAGTATTGCCTATAAAGCCGCAGCCAAAGCAATGGAAACTACTTTTGGTAAAACGCCTATACCGGTAAGAGGTGGAGGAAGCATTCCTATCTGCGCATTATTTGAAAAAGAACTGGGAATAAAAATTGTATTCATGGGTTTTGGGCTTGATAGTGATAACCTTCACAGCCCAAATGAAAAATTTAATCTTGATAATTTTTATAAAGGCATTGAAACCATCCCCTATTTTCATCAATTTTTTACAGAAATGAG
>JANLQE010000088.1:0-3385 GCA_031367625.1 Bacteroidota bacterium | reverse complement strand
ACTATCCGGGTAATACTGGTAAAATAAATGGTACTCGCCTTTATAATAAACCATGCCATTGGGGTCGTTCATCCATTTTTCTTTGGGCGAAAAATGATATTGTGGCCGGTGTGGCTCCTTATAATTCTGGCCAATACTACTGAAAGAAAAAATACAAACTGACATAAAAAAGACAAAAAATTTACACATCATTTTTTTATGAAGGTAGAAATTAAATCAGGTAAAGTTTACTATCTGCCTTGGCAACACCGGGGAAGATTTGCCGGGTATTATTATATATCATTTTTTTGCCTGGCTGCGTGATGAGCGAATCGGAAAAACATTGGATAATGGAAAATATATTGTTGTGTGGAAAGAGGAAAATGGAAAATGTACCGGGATGAATGGAACAGCGCTATGCCGGTGGCCGCTACAAAATAATTTTACTTTTTATAAAAAGTCCCACGCTTCTTTTGAATATGCGTGGGACTTTTTTTTTTAATCTACGGGCAAAAACTTTCCTTTAATGATCTATGATTTAGGATTCAGTATTTTATTTAAACGGTCACTGATATCCTGCAGGTGATATTTACCTGCCTTGTCTGCAGTGCCCGCAGCGGCGGCATCTGCCAGTGCTTTTAATTCTTTTGCATGGCCCTTCAGATACGAAAGAATATCCCCTTTTTTTACATCCAGTTGCGGTGCCGCATTGCCAAATGTAAAGCTGAAGCCGGTAACCGGCGGTGGATTAATGATAGCACCCAGCCGCTCTATGTATGCTTTTTGCAAATTTCTTCTGTATGCATCAATGGGCTTTTTAGTAACCAGTTCTGTAAATACTGTTTTCTTCAGATCACTCAGCAGGTCATTGATAGTATAGGCTTTATTACCGGTCGCATTCTCAGCGGTAAGTAATTTATTCATGGTAGTTGTGTTCAGCATTTTTGCTAAAGCAGCCTCCTGCAAACTTAAAATAGTGGTAGCAGGATTATTGCCAGTCTTTACTGCAATGCCCTTATCAATAAGCCAGGTGGGTGTTATAAAAACCTGCCTGTTGATAAAATCAACCGCTTCTTTTTGAGTGGCTTTACTTACAAACTCGTACACATCTCCCTGCTGATTATTTTTTTTGTAGGTTTCGTAAACACCACCAAAATTATAGCTCACATGGCCTATATATCTTCTTAATTGCGCCACTAATTCGCCATACATACTGTTTAGGTCTGCATAATCTTCATTAGGCGTTTTTGTCCAGGTGGCCAGGTTAGGCAAAATGCGTTTCAAATTTTTGATGCCATAATCAGATGCTTTCATGGCATTATCGCCAATAGCTTCGCTCTGGTCCCTAGGGTCATCAGGCTGGCCCTGGCGCCCATAATAATAGCGCTTGTCAGTAGCTTTTTCTTCTATCCATTTATCCAGTATGGGTACTTCATCTTCTGCAGTTTTTGCATCGGGCAAATAGCGGTATCCCCATTCTACAGCCCATTTATCGTAAACCCCTATGCGTGGGTAAATACCTGCTGCTGCAATATTATCTTCGGGCTGTGCTACATAATTAAAGCGTGCATAATCCATAATACTGGGGGTGTGGCCATTGGCTTCTACCCAGGCTTTATTACGCAGGTTCTCAACCGGTGTAGCAGATGAAGAGCCAAAATTATGCGGCAAGCCCAGCGTATGCCCTACTTCGTGCGATGATACAAAACGGATCAGTTGGCCCATCAGCTCATCATCAAAAACCATTTTACGGGCCCGTGGGTCAATAGCACCCGCCTGTATCATGTACCAGTTGCGAAGCAGTTTCATTACATTATGAAACCACCCGATATGGCTTTCCAGAATTTCGCCACTGCGGGGATCTGTTGTACTTGGGCCATACGCATTCAACACTTCTGATGGTTTATAAATTACCCCGCTATGGCGGGCATCTTCCATACTCCAGGTACTGTCCTCGGCCCATGTTGGGGCTTCTTTACCAACTATAGCATTTTTAAATCCTGCTTTTTCAAAAGCTTTCTGCCAGTCGTTGATGCCCAGTATAAGATAAGGCACCCATTTTTTTGGCGTGGTAGGGTCTATATAATAAACAATTTGTTTGGTGGGTTCTACCAGTTCGCCACGCTTATATTTTTCCATATCTTCCGGCTTTGGTTCCATTCTCCAGCGGGCAATCATACTGATATCTTTTACCCCCTGCGGATTGGCATCATAATCTGTAACCCCGGTACTGAAATAGCCTACCCTGTTATCTTCAAATCTTGATTTCATTATTTTTTCAGGAAGCAGGGTCAATGAACTGTTCATTTCTAAAGTAACGGTAGCCTGGCTTGCAGGTGGTGGAGGAAACCCCGGAATTGGTGTGCCGGTGCTTTTTGCAAAGGTTTTTACAGTGGTAATCTCTACATTGATGGGGTATGGTTTTACGCCAACTATATAAGATTTATCGGCCTGGAAAATACCTGCAGAAAAAGATGATTTTGCCCCAGCGTTAAAGCCAAATATCTCGTTATCAGAAGTAATGTTATCTGTAATTTCAATTACAGCACCGCCGCCCAAACTGTCTGGCACATTGGCTTTAACATCAAAGGCCATTGCAATGGGTTGTATATTACTGTTGAGTACCGAGCGGTACATTGGCTTGGTACTGTCGCTTGGATTTACATTGAAAGAAATATTTTTTAAGAATATTTTATTGTTTGGGCCTTTCTCAAAGCGTATCACATTATTGCCAATCTCATCACCTGCATACCCATTAAATTGTTTTGGACTTTCGATAGATGATTTGGAAACCCGGTTCACTACCAAAATATCACGGCCCATTAATTTAACGGGAAGTTCAAAATAATATTTATCCTCTACCCTGTGCACAATAAACATTCCCCGGCGGGTAACGGCTTTGTCGGTAATAACTTCGCGGTAAGGCTTTGGTACTGCTTTTGGTGGAGTAGCTGCCCCTGCTGCGCCGGGTACAAAAGGCGGTATGGCTGCGGGCGTGGTGGGTATTTGCGCTATTCCTGAAAAGCAAACCGCAAAAAATAAAACCGACGCAACGGATTGTTTAAAAAAAAATTTCCACTTCATTTTTTTAGTTTTGGTTTTAATGAAATTACAAGATAACCAAATCCGGTAAAGAAAAACCCGGTTATACACAAACGGTTCTAATGCCAGTTAAACAGCGTGGGGAAGTGGCCGTTATAACTGGTGATGCAGGGCCATTTTGCCGCAGGATGAAACCCCAGCCGCATAAATAACCCCCTACTTTTTTTACAAGAAGTGTACAGGGCAAACGCATTAAAATTTCTAAAGTCTGAAGGGCTGATATTAATATAAAAATTGAAATTCAAAAATAAAAACCAAAACTTTGAAGGGGTGGCATAATCCTTAACTTAATGTGATTGCCCTT
>JANLQE010000197.1:0-3357 GCA_031367625.1 Bacteroidota bacterium | reverse complement strand
CATCACCGCAAATTTTATCCCTGGGAAATAATTCTTTCTCAAGTATCACATGATGGATACCGGCTTTGGATAAAAAAATAGAAGCACTTGCACCCGCCGGACCAGCACCAATAATAATTACAGAAGTTTCTAAAGCTATTGTTGAAGCTGGTGTTTCCGCTGTACTTTTATTTTCCATTTACTTTTTTTGATACGGCAAGATAAATGAATGTGATGATTTTTTAAACGGGTAGTTTTATACGATCTGTAACCGCCGACGGGGCTGAGTAGCCGCCATGGGGTTTACTGCCTTTTATAAACTTGTAAATTTTGTTAGGGTTTAATTGAAGTTAAGCAACCCCGTCAGCGGTTATAACCATTACGGCGGTTGGTTACAAATAGTTTTTGCGTTCAAAGCATATATACTGAAAACATTAAAAAAATATAATAAAAAATACCGGTTTCAGCCGGCATTTTTTAACAAGAAAATCTTTTTGTGCTAATACCCAGTTGTATATCTTTTACCAAACACCAATACTCTTCCCCGGCCTTTAAGAATACTTCCTTCTGTGCGGTATTTGAAAGCAATTTTGTTAAGTGTTTTGCCCTCAGCCGCAAGTTCAATCACACGGCTGCTTTGACCTGCTTTTATTTCATCGTCAACAGTGGGTGACAGTTTATCACCATTTATATAATATACTGTAAGATTATTTAATCTCACATCACGCTTTTCTATTTTAAAGCGCAGTGCCGTGTATTTATTGCTGTTGCGTACTTCCAGTGCATCCCTGTCCCGTACAAAATTTACTTTCATTTCACCCAACAGATCCCAACCTTCTTCTATACCAATGCTTTGGCGTGAAGAGTTGCAGGAAAAACTTTGTGTAATCAGCAAAAGCAGGCCTGCGGCGATAAGGTATTTTTTAAACATCAATTTTTTCATAAGTAATTATTTATGTAAAATTATGCAAATAAGTATAATGCCCTTTAATATTTGACTGATATTTTATCCGGCTAAGGATTATTCTTTATTTTTTTTGTTTTTCGTGCAGCCTGCACAGCAAACCTGTAAGATTTTATAAGCTGTTTAAAAAGGAAAATTTACAGCATCTCAATTAAAAATACTTTGTAATTTACTGTATGAATAAATTCTTTATTTTACTTTCTGCTGCATTTTTGCTTTCCTGCGGCCATAAAAAATATGATAACCCCCATGTGCTCATCAAAACGAATATGGGTGAAATAGAAGTAGAATTATTTGCTGGCCAGGCACCCAAAACTGTTGCTGCTTTTTTGAATTATATAGACTCAGGATTTTATACCAACGGTTCTTTTTACCGGGTATTAAAAAATGAAGGACTGGCGCCGGAATATAACAGTGGATTGATACAGGGCGGCATCTGGAAAACAAATAACGCTAAAGTATTACAGTTGCCCGGCATTGCACACGAGTCCACAGCGCAAACCCGTTTATCACATACCAACGGTACCATTTCGCTGGCACGTACCACACCAGGCACAGCAAGTTCAGAATTTTTTATCTGCATTGGAGATCAAACGCAGTTTGATAAAAGTATTACGGTAAACACAGATGGGCTTGGCTTTGCAGCCTTTGGTAAAGTATTTAAAGGAATGGAGATTGTAAGAAAGATACAATCGCAACGCAGCCATGGCGAGGCATTTGATGAACAGATAAAGATTTTAAATATTGAACGGTTATAAAGTTTACCCCTTTTTTGAAAGCTGTAAACTTTATCTTGTTAAAAAAACTGCTTTGCATAATCTTAAGGCAGTATAGTTTCGTATGTTCAGTAAAACTATTTTTAATGAAGTTTGTTCAAACATTTATGCGATCGTCTTTTTCAATAACAACAACATTGTTAATTTTTACTTTATTATGTTCCTGCAAAAAACCTGTGCAGGCTAATGCAAACAATCCTTATATGCCGCCTTCCTCAAACTCATCATCAAAAAAATACCTTGCCCTTGGCGATTCTTATACTATTGGCCAATCTGTGGCTGCAGAAGACAGGTTTCCGAATCAAACAAACAGGCTGTTATCTGCACAGGGCGTGGCAGTAAACACACCGGATATTGTAGCTGTTACGGGTTGGACAACAGCCAATCTTATCAACGCATTAAATACCAGTATGCCGGCAAATGATTATGATTTTGTTACGCTGTTGATTGGTGTAAATAATCAGTACCAGGGAAGAACTATTGATGAGTATAAAAATGAATTTACTATTTTGTTAAGCCGGGCAATACAATATGCAGGCAACCGTAAAAGCCGGGTGTTTGTTTTATCTATACCGGATTACAGCGTTACACCCTTTGCAAAAGCTTCGGATACGGCCAGCATTGCAAAGCAGATTGATGCCTTTAACCTTGCCAATAAAAATATAACAACAGCGATGGGAGTAACTTATATTGACATAACCCCAATATCCCGTGAAGCGGCAAAAGATTCTTCATTGATTGCAGGTGATGGCTTGCATCCTTCAGGAAAACAATATAAAAGATGGGCAGATCTGCTGGCGCCGTTAGTAAAAATTTCCCTGTAAAAATTATCCACCCAGGCCTGCAATTACATTTATAGTAAGTGCTACAACCACAGTATTAAATCCGAATGAAACCAAACTGTGCAGCAAGGCAATCCTTCTTAATCTTTTAGAAGTGATAGAAATATCCGATACCTGAAAAGTCATTCCGATTACAAATGAAAAGTAAGCAAAGTCAAGGTAATCCGGTTCTTTATCGTCTGGAAAATAAAGCCCTGCCCCGGTTTTAATAGTGCCTGTTTCATCATTACCATAATAAATATGTGCATAGCGAAAAGTAAAAATAGTGTGCACCAATATCCAGGAACTCATCATACCAATTATGGCAACTGGCAATTGCCATTCTTTTGCAAGTCTGTCCCCAGATTTTGAAGTGATGAGCAAAATAATAGCCAGCAGGCTTGCTATAGTAGCTGTAAGTACTACAAAAAAAATGATCAGCCTTGATTCATCCTGCTTGCTGCACTGGTAACAAACCTGGCCGCTGTTGATAGAAAAAAATGTGATAAAGCTAAGGGCTATGATGCTGATGCAAAAAACATCCCAGCCTACCATCAGGTGTGCAACTGCAGTAAGATGCGCCGCCGGAAAAATTAAATAAACAATCACAGCAAGTGCTGCACTGATCATTAATTTATGTATGGCGTGCAGGCGGTTAAACCAGGAGATATTATGGTGATTATTTTTTTGCATAAACAGGTAACAATTAATAAATAATTTATTGCGGTACCAAAGTAAGCATTTATTCAGTTGTTAAATTAAAGGAGTGTGGTAAATGCAATACTAAGTGTAATTATATAAATCAGGTTAAAAAAAT
>JANLQE010000038.1:0-13454 GCA_031367625.1 Bacteroidota bacterium | reverse complement strand
AAAGAATCTTATCGGGGAATTATTGGGGAGTTTTAAATATCAGTGCCGCAGATTAAGCCAATTTTTTGAAGATATTTAAATGATGTTGGTCAAGGGGAAGCCGTAAGATCGTAGCCACCTGGTCTGACGGTCTCCGTCTGACCAACTCCTAATTTCACAAGGCTGTATATATAATTTGCGCAGCGGCTACCAACCTTTAAAATATTCATTTAAAATTAAAAGCCCCTTTACTAAAGTTGGCAGCCCTTTAATCCGCTGATACAATTTGGAATGCACCCATAAAAAATACTCATTACTGGCTTGGGAATTGTAGAAGATATTTAGCAGGGATGGGCTATAGGTAAAAAATTATCAGAAGAAAATAAAAACAAATTCCCTTCATTGCCTTATAAAAATGTACTTATGGATAAAGAATGTAAAATAGCAGAATTAGGTATGATGGATATGCTGTACGAAATAAAGAATCCACTCACTAATATACGGTTGGCTTTAGAGCTACTGGAATCCGGTAACGGTGAAGACCCAACCGTTTACTATACAATTATAAAAAACAGCGCCATAGATATAGAGGGCTCTATAAAGGAACTTTGCAACTCTTTCAGTGAACTTGGTTTTACCCTGCACATTACACCAGACCCTACAATGAATATTTGATTAATGTTTTTTTATTTTTAAGTGATTGGATAAATATAACAACCAATGGCAGGTTGCAGCAGCAAAAAAATTGTATGGTAAACAGCCGCTGATAAAAAATATTCTTTTACCCGATATTTTTTTTAATGGTTTCTTTAAATTCATTAATATCAAATGGTTTTTCTATATAACCATCAGCGTTTATCTTTTTACCTATTTCTTTTATTTCTGCATTGGCAGAAAACAGGATTACCGGTATATGCTGTGTGTTGGTATTTTCTTTCATCATAGTGATGGCTTTCTCTCCTCCAATTTCTGGGATCCATAAATCCATTAAGATTATATCAGGCTTTAAACGGGCAATGTCACTAATTACATTTTCGCAGCGTGAGAGGGTCTCTACACGATACTGATCTTTTTGTAAAATGGCTTTACACAAAAATAAAATTTCCAGGTCGTCATCGTAAATGAGTACACATTTATTCATAGTTGTATAAAGTTTTGTAAAATAAAAATAACAACAAACATACCATAATTTAAAATGCCTTTTATTATTTACTAACCGGCTGTGAAAAATAAAATACTTGTAAATTTTTGCCGGTAAGCCGGCAAGGCGAAAAAATAAACATATTATTTATCACTTATCGTCTTGCCGGCACTAAATTTTAGTGGCATTATTAATTGTTGTCACCGGCAGTGTGAAATAAAATACACTTCCTTTTCCCGGTTCACTTTCTGCCCAAAGCCTGCCCTGATGGCGTTGAATAATTTCGTAAGAAATAAACAGCCCGATGCCGAGGCCCTGAAATTCTATGGCATGGTTTTCTACCCGGTAATATTTGTCAAATATTTTGTCAAGAGTATGCTTTGGAATACCAATGCCGTTATCTTTTACTGAAACCTTTATCTCTCCGTTTTGCTGCTCCACATTTATAAAAACGGCTAAGGAATCAGGAGAATATTTTATAGCATTGTTCAGTAAATTAATTATTACCTGCTGCAGCCTGTGCTTATCACCAGCTACCTGCTGCTGGGCTTTACCGCTTTTTATAATTGTATGTTTTGGAGAAACCTGCTGAATATCCTGAACGGTATCATCAATTAAATCATTAAAATTGAAAGAGGTAATATTATAATTTAATTTGCCATGCTGTATTTTGCTTACGTCTAACAGTTCAGTTATCAATTCCTGCAGCCGCCGAACAGCATGGCTGGCTTTTTTGGCATAAAGATTAGCCTCTTCATTGTCTTTATCCAAAGAAAGTTCCAGCAATTGCAGGTATGCTTTAGCGGTAGTAAGCGGGGTTTTCATTTCGTGGCTGGCAATGCCTATAAACTCATCTTTTTGCTGTTCTTTTATTTTCTGATCGTGAATATCTGTAAAAGCGCCAATCCATTTTGTAATGGCAGTATCTTCATTTCGTATGGGTTTGCCCTGCACCACATGCCAACGGTATTCGCCTTTGGTATTTATTAATCTTACTTCTGCATAATAGGGTTCGCCGGATGACAAACTTTTAAACCAGACTTTCATCATTGGCTGCATATCATCAGGGTGTACCAGTTTTTGCCAGCTTTCTTCTTTTTTAGGATCCAGCCCACTGTATTCCATCCACTGGTGAGAAGCGTACTCATAAGCGCCTTTATTATCGGTCATCCACACTAATTGCGGCATTGTCTCTGCCAGCGTACGAAATTTTTCTTCACTTTGTTTCAGTGCATTTTCTATATTGCGTTGATCCGTAACATCTGTGTTGGTTCCAAACCATTGCACCACTTCGCCATTTTCGTTGCGGATGGGAAGTGCACGGGTAAGAAACCAACGGTATTCGCCTTCTTTACTACGCAACAAAAAGATTTGTTCATAAGGCTCGCCATCAGCTATTGCTTTTTTAAATTTTTTGGTAACATTTTCAATTAAATCGGGATGATGAACGGATTGCCAGCCCCAGCCCTGCATTTCTTCAAGAGTGGTGCCGGTATAATCGTACCAGCGCTGGTTGTACCAGTATATCCATCCGGTTGCATCCGTCATCCAGGCTAATTGAGGAATAGAGTTGGCTAAACTGCGGAAACGTTCTTCGCTTTGGCGTATTTTTTCTTCTGCAAGTTTTTGGGTAGTTATATCGGTACTGGTAACCAGCACCATTGATAAAGCGCCTTCATCATCAAAAAGAGGAGCCCCCTGCACATAATGCCAGCGTTCTTCCCCGGTCTTTTTGTTCACCTGTCTCAGGGTGGTTTGCGATGGCAGGCCTGTTGTAAGCGTAATAGCAGCCGGAGAATTTTGTGGTCTAAAGGGCTTACCATACTCATCATAGCGCTCAAAAAAATCTTCCGTTTTTTTAAATAAAACTGACAAATCCTTTTCTGCTAAAAGCTCTTCTGTTGTAAAGTCGCCATATACTTTTGCACCATTATCATTAACATAAGTAAGCTCTGCATTTTTATTAATCAGGTAAATGCCGGATGGAATATTATTGAAGGTAATCTCTAACTGGTTTTTGGCATTTTTTAAATCCTGTTCATTTTGTTTTTGTTTGGTAATATCCCTGAAGTACCAGGCCCAGCCATACAATGTTCCATCCTGCCCTATCACTGCATTTCCGTACCGTTCTATAATGCGGCCATCTTTAAAAAGCACTTCTTCTTTTGCTTTTTCTTGGGGATGTGCATAGCAATAATTTACGCGGTCAATAAAAGCCTGCGGATCTATTAACTGCGTCATGGCATATTGCAAAGCGGCTGCATCATCTTTGCGTTCAACAATATCTTCCGGAATTTTCCAAAGGGTAACAAAGTGTTTGTTGAAGGAAAGCATTTTGCCTTTTGTATCCACAATCAAAATGGCATCGGGTATGGCTTCGTTTTGTGCTTCTAATAAAGCTGTGCGGTAAGCCAGGGTTTCTTCTGCCTCTTTCTTCCCGGTAATTTCCTGGGTTACGCCACTTAAGCGAATGGGTTTGCCATCGCCGTCAAAACTAACTCGTCCTTTAGACCGCACCCATCTTAGTTTTGCATCACTATATCCAATAGTGCGGTATTCATTTTCGTATTGCCCCCCATTCTTTGGGTTCAGGGCTTTTTGAGTAACGGTATTTACCCTGTCTTTATCATCCGGGTGTAAGCCTTTTAAAAATATTTGATAATTCACTTCTGCTTCCGGCAGCAATCCAAAGAATGCTTTGTTTTTGGCAGACCAGTGCAGCTCGCCTGTTTGTGGATAAAAATCATAAGTACCCAACTCGCCGGCCTCCGCAGCATTTCTTAACTGCTCTTCTTTTTCTTCAATTTTTTTACGGGCTGTTACCTGCTCAGTAACATTATATGCAAAAGCCAGAATACCTTCTGTTTTACCTGCCTCATTTTTAAATGCCTGGTAAGAGAAATTTAAATAGACCTGCACCTGCAGACCATTTCCCCGGTTGATGGTTACAGGCATTTCGTTTCCGATAAATGTTTCCCCGGTATTATACACATTGTCCAGAAGCTCAAAAAAACCCTGGCCTTCCAGCTCTGGTACAAAGTCCCTGACAGTTTTGCCTATAGGGCTACGGTTACCAATAAACTCAATGAAAGCAGGATTGGCAAATTCAAATACATGATCAGGGCCTTTCATAATAGCCAGTATTGCCGGAGCCTGCATAAAGAAATTATGAAGCATCTGGCTTTCTTTTAAAAAACTACTGTTTTTTTGATCAGGTATAAGGGTTAAATCTTTTTCCATTGCACGCAAATAGAAATAGTTATTTAATAAATTAATTCAAAAAAAAACAATATGCTTAATACCTATTTGAAATTTATAAACATATAGATTAAGGTTGTAAATAACAAATTTATGTGGAATATGTTTTAGAGAATAAATATTTTGATTGACATAAATTAATTGTAAGCAGATAATATTTAAACAGCCGAAACGCAGTATGCGGTAACTATCAAACACCCACACTTAAAAAATCTTTCGCCTTAACGCCTTAACGGCAAAATGGTTTTTTGCAGCCGGAGCATGGGAGGCGGTAACTTATCAAACACCCACACTAAAAAAATCTTTCGCCTTTACGCCTTAACGGCAAAATAGCTTTTTTATCCAGCATCTGATTTTATATTTATATTTTACCTGTCTCAACAGGCAGCGTAAAATAAAAAGTACTTCCGTGCCCCGGTACACTTTCTACCCAAAGTTTGCCATGATGGCGCTGTATAATTTCATAACAAATAAATAACCCTATGCCCAGGCCCTGAAATTCTATGGCATGGTCTTCTACCCGGTAATAACGGTCAAATATTTTTTCAAGATGTTGGCTGGATATGCCGATACCATTGTCTTTTACAGAAATTTTTATTTCTCCATTTTGCTCTTCTGCATTTATATAAACATCCAACGAATCTGGAGAATATTTTATAGCATTGTTCAATAAATTAATGATTACCTGCTGCAGCCTTTCTTTATCACCGGTTACCTGATGCTGCACTTTTCCGGTTTTTATAATTTTATGTTTTTTATTTACATGTTGTATATCCTCAACGGTATCATCCAGCATTTGATTAAAATTAAAAGTAGATATATTGTAGTCTAATTTCCCATGCTGTATTTTACTTACATCTAATAATGCAGTTATCAATTCATTAAGGCGCACCACAGAATGGCTGGCTTTTTGGGCATAAAGAATTGCGTTTTCATTTTCTTTATCTAATGAAAGTTCCAGCAACTGCAGGTAAGCTTTTGCAGTGGTAAGCGGGGTCTTCATTTCGTGACTGGCAATGCTTATAAATTCGTCCTTCCGCTGCTCCATGTTTTTTCTTTCGGTAATATCCCGTGATACTGATATTAATTGTGTTACCTCTCCATCTGTACTTACCAAAGGCGATACTACCACATCCCACCATTTAGGTGTACCCTTTGCTGTAGGGCAAAAAGCCTGAAACTGCGCTGTTTCTCCACCCAGGGCTTTAGTTAAAACCGCATCCACTGTTAATTTATTTTGCTGCCCCCAAAACTCCCACCAGGGTTTGTCTTTTACAAAATTAAAATCGTCAATTTCCATCTGGCAAAACCCATTGGTGTTCATAAAAATTATGTTGCCTTGCCTGTCTAAAACTTTTACACAATCGGGGCTGCTTTGCAAAACGTTTCTGCTAAATTCTTCGGCTAATCTTATTTTTTCTGTATGCTGTTTTTGCTCATCTATATCTGTATGGGTTGCTATCCACATCAATACTTTACCGTTTTTATCTTTTTGAGCATTCCCCCGGCTTAAATGCCAGCGGTAGGTTTCATCATGTTTAAGAAAGCGGTGTTCTAATTCAAAATCTTCGCCGGTGCTGATGGAGTGTTGCCAGGCTTGCTGATTATTGCTCCAGTCTTCCGGATGTATAATTTTTTCCCAGCCCCGGCCCTTCAGGTTATCAAAACTTTTATTTGTATAGTCAAACCACTGCATATTCAGGTAATTTACTTTGCCATGCTCATCTGCCGTCCACATTTTTTGCGGCATAGCATCGGCAAGTACCTGAAAACGTTCTGCACTTTCTGCCTGTATTTTTTTTGCAAGTATCTGTTCAGTTACCTCGTACCCAAAAACCAAAATGCCGGTTATTTTCTTTTCTTCATCATAAATGGGCTGGTAACTGAAATTAAAATAACACTGTTGCGGTTCCAGGCCTTCATCACGGCCAAGTGTAATGGGCACATCAATACCCACATAAGTTTCTCCTGTGTTGTACACATTATCAAGAATTTTATCAAAGCCCTGCCCTTCCAGCTCTGGCAATGCTTGCATAACGGGTTTACCCACCAATACACGCTTGCCAAATATTTTTTGGTAAGATGGGTTTACTAAATCATAAGTATGTAAAGGCCCATTCATGGTACACATAAATGCCGGCGCATTCATATACACATTGTATATCATTTCAGCATTTTGTTCTAATTTTTTGCGGCCCTTTACCAATTCAGTAACATCATAAGCAAAAACTAAAATACCTGTTGTTTTACCTTCTTCATCCTTTAATGCCTGGTAATTTACATTTAAAAAAATCTGTTCCAGTTTTCCTTTTACTATTTCCACATAAGCAAATATTTCATTACCTATAAAAGATTTTCCGGTACTATAAACCTCATCCAGAATTTCTATAAACCCCTGGCCTTTCAGTTCGGGTAAAGCTTCAATCAATTTTTTGCCTAAAAGATCTCTGCCGCCGGTGTATTGATGATAAAGTAAATTGGCAAACTCAAAGTAATGTTCAGGCCCTTTTAAAATAGCAAAAATGGCTGGCGACTCCATCAGAAAATTATGAATTATCTGGTGTTCTTTTAAAATACTTTCCGATCTTTCTTTTAATATATGCTCAGCATTTTTTCTTACCGTAATATCATCCATTGCCAGCAGAATCAGTTGCTCGCCATTTTGCCTGTTTATTGGCTGAATATTAAAACAAATAGTTTTTTCCCCAATAACAGGAAAGGTAAATGCAATTTCCGCCTCTACTGTTTTTTCTGTTTCTTTCTGTATTTTTCTTAGTTTTTTGTGCAGGCCGGGTATATCCCAGCCACCGTCCTGTAATTCAAATAAAATTTTTTCCAGTGTTTCTTCTTCTGTTATCTGAAATGTTTTATAAAAAGAACTGTTGGCACTTTTTATGATAAAATTTTTGTCTAATACCAGTAACGGTTCATGCAGTACAGCAATAGTAGCTTCAGCAAATATGCGGGTTTGGTTCAGTTCTTCATTGCGGTCGTACAGTTCCTGATTTACAGTAATCAGTTCTTCGTTGGTGCTTTGCAATTCTTCTTTGCTGGTCTCCAATTCTTCGTTAAGGCTCTGTAGTTCTTCGCTGCCGCTCAGCAGTTCTTCATTGCTGCTTTGCAGTTCTTCATTAGCAGCTTCCTGATCTTCGGTAATGCTGCTCATATCTTCTCTTGCCCTTGCCAGTTCTTTTTCTAACTGGCTTATGCGTAAATCTTTTTCATCCTGTTTTCTTTTTGCATCAATGTCTTTTCCATTACTGTTTACGGGCAGCGGGCCATGTTGCTGTTCTACATGCTTACTGAACAGAATTAAAAAATGCAGATCAATAGTATTTAATAAAGGAACCACTTCGAGGGTTATTAATTTTTTTCCCTTATCTACCGGTATGCCTTCTTTTATGAAAGCTGCACTGCTGCTCTTTGCTTTGTGCAGGGCGTTGCGTATTTCAAATGCCAGGCCTTCTTTAGCCATTTTTAACACATTCAAACTGGCCTTGCCTGGCGAGGGTTCTAAATATTCGCCCGTGGAACCTCTGAATTGTACAATATCAAACTGTTCATTTACCACCACCCCAACCGGCGTATATTTTGAGAGTAAAATATCATCCGCACTTTTTTGAAAATCATCAGTCTTTCCTTCTTTGCCCTGCAATAAATAATTTCTGGCTGCAAAGGCTGTTTCACTGCCTTCGCTGGCCACATTCATAAATCTTCCGGGTACAGCTTTGCGGGTATAAAATTTATCTTTTTTTCCAAAAGGGATAAACAGATCAGAGGAGTTTCCGGTAGTTTCTGATTTGCCGAGCCATAAAATTCCTTTATCAATCAGGGCATAATGAAATATGGTAAGCGCTTTTTTTTGGAGAAAAGGTTCTAAATAAATCAACACATTGCGGCAGGTGATAAGATCCATTTTTGCAAATGGCGGGTCTTTTAAAAAATTGTGTACAGCAAAAATACACATATCCCTTACCTGCTTTTTTACCTGGTAATGCCCATCTGTTTTATTAAAAAACTGGAGCAACCGGTTATCAGAAATTCCATCTAATTCTTTTTTTGAGTAAGTGCCACTCCTGGCTTTTTTAACAGCGCTTTCAGATAGATCGGTAGCAAAAATCTGCACTTTAATATTGGATATGTGATCGCTTAAATATTCGTGGCAGCACATCGCTATGGAATAGGCTTCCTGCCCTGTAGAGCAGCCTGCTATCCAGATGCGCAATGGGTTGCCGGCAGACTTGTCTTTTACAATTTCCGGAAAAACCGTTTCACATAAATTTTCGAAAGTAACGGGGTCTCTAAAAAAAGAGGTTACCGGTATCAGCAAATCATTAAATAAAATATCCTGCTCCGGTTTGTTTTTTCTAAGATAATCCACAAAATCAGCAACGTTTTCTATTTTAAGGATTATCATTCGGCGGATGATGCGGCGGCGGATGGTTGTTTGTTTATAATAGCTAAAGTCCACACCCACCCTCACTCTTAATAATGCAAGTATCTGCCTGAATCCATCTTCCGTTATTTTATCTTTTTCAGTAGAAGAATCGCCGGGTGAAGAAATAATAAAAGATTGCTGCAACTCCATTAACCTGCCCGGAATTTTTTCGGGTTCAATAATAAAATCAACAATGGCCGCATCAATAGCGTGTTGCGGCATACCTGTATAAGAAGCAGTAGCAGGATCCTGAGCAAAGGTAAGACCCCCATTGTCTTTTATATCTTTTAAACCCGCCGTACCATCTGAGCCGGTGCCAGATAATATTACACCAATTGCATGTGTCTGGTGTACTTCTGCCAGCGATGAAAAGAAAATATCAATGGGTAAATTCAACCTGTCTTTTACTGATCTGGGGCTTAGTTTTAAAACACCATCTGTAGCCACCAGCATTTTATTACTGGGGATAACATAAATATGATTGGGGTCCACATGAACATTATCGCTTATTTCTATAACCGGTAATTTGTTAAACAGTTGTAAAATTTCAGGGAGTGCGCTTTCGTGTTCGGGATGTAAATGCTGTACCAGTATATATGCCATTCCAGAATTTTCGGGTATGGCTTTTATCAGTTTTTTAAAGGCATCCAGCCCGCCTGCAGATGCACCAATGCCAACTACCGGAAAAAGATTTTGAGAAAGTATTGCGGGTTTATCTTTATCTGCTTTTGACATGGTTTTTTTCTTGGCTTGGGAAACTTTTATTGCAATAAAAAATAAACTTAAAATGTGATTGAATAAAGGTAAATCTTTCGTTGCTCTTAACCTTGTAAATAATAAGCATGATTTACTGATACAGAAAAACTTTTATGCTTCTCATTTTTTAATAAAAAATGGCATATCGGATATTAATGGCAGCTAAGATTTGTGTATAGTTCCTCCTGATTCCGGTTGATGAGCATTTTGAAATTCTTTGTTTTTATTCTGATCACGGAATGCTAAAAATTCCAGGTGAAGTTTTTTGCGGGCTTCTTCTTCTGAGATATTAAGGATAGAAGCGGCTTCTTTTAACGAGTGGCAACTGCTGCAAAGCAGATGGGTGAGTTTGTTTTCTTCAACCAGGTTTGCGGCTTTAGGCTTTAAGCCATGCTGCATTAAACGTTCTGTTGCAAATTTGCTGGTATATCTCAACAGGCATGGTAAAATGGCCGAATTAAAACCGGATAGAATTTCTTTTTCTTTTAAATGAATAAAAGCTTCCTGAAATATTTCTTCTGCCATTTCTTTATCATCTGTAAGGGGGCAAATGCAACCATACATTGCACCGGCGTATTTATCATAAAATAACTGCCACCCCTGCAAATTTTTTTCTATTAATATTTTAGAAAGAATGTTTTGGGGTGAAATATTTTTTAACTGGGTATGCGCATCATTAGGCATTATGCTATATAAAGGTTAAAAATTATGCCACAAATAAAATGAAGGGGGTTTTTTATTATGCTATTTTTTTGGGGCATTATTTACTCAATAACAGAACTGCCGTACTACCCGCAACCTGGTTTATGGGCCCACATTAATCTTGTGGGGATTAAGCAAAAAGTTTGTGTAGCCGCAGCCTTGGTTCGTGTCCACACGAACCATTCGCAAAATGCAGCCTTGGTTCGTGTCTGCAGCCTTGGTTCGTGTCCACACGAACCATTAGCAAAGCTCAATATTTTTCTTTTTATTTGTTATATGGAAAATACTCCACGAAAATCTTATACTGCTGCCCATAAAATATATTTTTGGACAGCAACCATTCATAAATGGAATGATTTATTATTAGATGATGCAGAAAAACAAGTTATTATTGATTCTCTTAAAACACTGTCTGATAAAAAATTGATAACTGTTTATGCATTTGTTATTATGCCAACCCACATTCATTTGATATGGCAGCAGAACGCTCCAAATGGAAAAGAAAGCCCTAAAGGAAGCTTCATGAAATTTACTGCCCATGAGTTTAAAAAGCATTTAAAAATAAAAGGAGGGCTGGAAAATTACAAAGTACAAGCATCAAATAAATTGTATGAATTTTGGCAAAGAGATTCATTGGGAATAGAAATCTGGAGCCGAAAAGTAGCACAGCAAAAGCTGGATTATATTCATTTTAATCCTGTATCTGGAAAATGGATGTTGGCAAAAGATGATATTTCCTATACTTATTCTTCAGCAAGATTTTATGATGATGGCATTGATGAATTTGGGTTCTTAAATAATCTGTTTACGGTATTTGATGGAGATTGATTTTGGCAATATGGTTCGTGGGGACACGAACCAAGGCCACGTGCAAATTAGTAAAACAATCTGGTAGTGACTGAATAAACCACGGTTTGATTTACAACGCCCATAAAATAAAAGGAACACTTATTACAGCGTTCCTTTTTATGAGTTAAAATATTTTTTATTGCAGCTTAGCCAGCCATAAAGAAGCGTTCATAAATAATGGAACATGACTGAAAGTTGTCCAGCCATTAAATAAATTATTACCGGCTGCACCGGTGCCGTCATCCATTGGCGAACTGTCTGTTACCAAATACACACGGCCAGTACCATAAGTAGATGAGGCAGACATTAAGTTGCTGTTGTTTTGAGTAACGCCGGTTTCCCAAATCAATCCCTGTACAGTTGCATTGGCAGCAGGATTGATGGTAATAGTTGCTCCGTTGTGAAAATCAAGTTGTGTTACATTTCCCTGCGTTCCGTGCAAAATTGGATTGGTAGCATTACCTGTTAAAACATTACCGGTTAACTGGGTAATATTAGTAAGGTCAATGGAAAAACCGAATGGATTAGTTACCGTTCCGTTATTAGTCATCAGGTCATTCCAAATTGCAGGCGAATCCCATCCATCATTATTGCGGTCGGATATGGTATGATCAGAAACCATAAATAGCCCACCACCACTGCTAACAAAACTCAGTATCGCAGTTTTTTCGGCAGCCGTAAAACGAATATTAGGTTCGTCCACAACAAAAACATTATAGTTAGACAGATCCTGGGGGTTAGCTGCATTGCCATAAGTTATAGTTCCTGTTGATGGTAAAGTTTCTACCGCTTGCCCTGCTTTTACCAATGCAATTCCCCAGCTTGAAATAGCGCCTGTCCAGTAAGTTTCGGCAGTGCTTGCTGTAATGGTAGATTGCAAAGGTGTTGGTATTTGTTGCGGACTTGCATCCTGGTCAATCACCCAATCTGCATTTCCAGCAGTTTCTGCTTTAGTGGCATCAAATAAAAATTTCTTTCCGGTACCGCCACCACCGCCGCCAGATCCAAAATCGGTAACTGCAATATCATCAAAATTAATACGGTTGGCAGTTCCATCTGTTTTGCGAATTTCAAAACGGATAGTGCCTGCAATATTTACAGTAAAAGAAGTGATTTGCAAAGTAGTGCTGCTTGTGGTAATGGTAGTGCCAGTTTGTGTAAAACTGGTACCGCTGTTTGTACTGTACCAGAGTTGCCAGGTGCTGTTGGCATCGGTACTGTATTTTGCATGTGCAATGCTAACAGTAGCTGCTCCGTTAGTAAGATTAAACTTCATAGTTAGTTTGCCACTGTTGCGTACCCGTGCAGATTGTATCCCGTTTTTTCTGTCGGAGGCAGTGTTCCCCAATAAGGCATCATTCAAATTCCAAACACCTGTAGTAAGTGTAACATCGGCTGCAGCGTAAGAAGTTTTTGTACCGGTTTCAAAATTTTCGGTGGTGGTTACTAATGCTGCAAGTGCAAATTTGCCAGTACCTGTGTTTGTAATTTCATTTGTTGCCGTGGTTAATTCTGCAGCAGGTTGTTTTTTACAAGCCGCAGCAATCAACATCAAAAAGGGTAAAAGAATTTTTAATTTTTTCATTTTATAATTGGTTTAATTTGCTGTAAAGTAAAAACTATCACATTAATTTACTGTAAACATCTAACTAAAAAATGTTGCGGTCACTTATGTTGGAACCGAAACTTTGTTAACCCTGCCAGCACAGAAATAAAGCGCAGTTGAATGTGTGTTGGCTTTCTGTGCGGCAAATTATAAAAGAAGTTTATTAAATGCACAGATACGCTTCCGCAGTTTGCCATGCTGCAAATCTGCGCCAGTACTGTATTTGATGGAGATTAATTTTGTAATATGGTTCGAACGCAGTGAAGCAATCTCACCTGCTCTTTAAACCCAAATTTTGCAATAGAATATTTTATGCCAGGCTCTCTTAAATTTGTCCATGAGTATGAAACACGAATACAGCGAATTTTGAGTTGTAAAATTTTACTGCTATAAACAAAACAGTACCTCCGCTTCTTAGCTCGTGTCCTTTGCCAAGGCAATTGTTATTAAGTTGTTATAGCTTAACCAATGTTTAAGTATATTTTATCTGATACAGATTATATTGGGTGAATACTTGTGACATTAGTCACATAAAAATAAATATAGATTCATTTTCTTTGTATTATTAACTTAAGATAATATTATTTATCTACAACAATATTCTCATCTCGATACTAAACTGCACATGAAAAACCTAAATACTATAATATTTATTTTTGTATTAATATTTTTCCAAACTAATATTACCGCACAAACCTGTAACATAGTTTACGGTGCCGGATTTA
>JANLQE010000026.1:0-26047 GCA_031367625.1 Bacteroidota bacterium | reverse complement strand
CTTTTGGTTATTGACCATTGCCTTTTGATTATTGCCTTTTGTCTTTGTTTCCTCCATCACCCATTCATAATCCAATTGTCTTTTAATTAAATTGGCCGCCACTACTTTTATTTTTATTTTATCGCCCATATTAAATATTTTTCCGGTACGCATACCTACCAATGCATACGAAGTTTCATCATGCCTAAACTCGTCAAATGCACCTAAGTCCCTTACGCTTACCAGGCCCTCGCATTTGTGTGCTACGGTTTCTACCCAAAAACCAAAGGCAGAAACGCCGCTGATAATACCATCAAATTCTTCACCCAAAAACTGTTGCATATACTCCACCTGCTTATATTTATTGCCGGCACGTTCTGCTTCCATGGCACTTCTTTCCCTGTCGCTGCAATGCTTGCATTTTTCATCCATCTTTTTATCAATCTTAAGATCCTTTTCCAGGCATTGCTGCAATATGCGGTGTACCAGCACATCCGGATAGCGGCGTATGGGCGATGTAAAATGACAATAGTTTTCAAACCCCAATCCGTAATGTCCAATATTTTGCGATGTGTAAATTGCCTTGGCCATGGTGCGGATGCCTAACTGTTCCAGCACATGCTGCTCAGGCTTTCCCTGTACATCTTTTAATAATTTATTAAACGAAGCAGCCACGGCCAGTTCGTCTTTCATATCGAATGTATAGCCAAATTTTTTTGCAAAAGCCACAAATGGTTTTAGTTTTTCTTCATCAGGCGTAGCATGTATGCGGTACGGAAAAGGAATGGGCTCTTTGTTTACTTTTATTTTAGAAACATATTCTGCAATGGTACGGTTGGCGAGCAGCATAAATTCTTCAATCAGTTTATGTGCCTCTTTACTTTCTTTTATAACAATACCAATGGGCTTGCCTTTTTCATCTAACTGAAATTTTACTTCCTGCGATGAAAAATTAATGGCCCCGTTTGCAAAACGCTCCTGCCTGAATTTTTTAGCCAGATCGTTCAGCAGTAAGATGGGTTTAAAGTGAAGCCCATCCTTTGTTTCAATTATTTGCTGCACTTCTTCATAGGTAAACCTGTGGTTGCTGTGTATAATGGTGCGGCCAATCCATTTATGTTTTACTTCTGCCCGGTTGTTTATCTGAAAAATTACGGAGAAGGTATATTTATCTTCATCAGGCCTTAGCGAACAAAGCTCATTCGAAATTTTTTCCGGCAACATAGGGTTTACCCGGTCTGGTAAATAAACGCTGGTGGCTCTTGCGTAAGCGGCTTTATCTAAAATACTTTCAGGGGTTACAAAATGGCTTACATCTGCAATGTGTACACCAATTTCATAATTGCCATTATCAAGGTTGCGGATAGAGATGGCATCATCAAAATCTTTTGCATCTGCAGGGTCAATGGTAAACGTAAGAATATCACGGCAATCTTTTCTTTTTTTAATTTCTTCCCTGGTAATTTTTTCAGAAAGCTTCATGGCCTCTTTCAGTACAGCCTCATCAAACACCAGCGGAAAGCCGGCATTTATTAATAATTCTTTCATCGCCAGGTCGCCTTCATCTTCTGCCTTTAAAACCGTAATAATTTCTCCCTGTGGTTTTTTATCGGCCTTATCCCATTTTACAAACCGTGCTACCACCCTGTCGCCATTGGCAGCGCCGTTTAATTTTTCTACCGGTATATAAAAATCAGGCACAGGCTTTTCTCCGCCTGCTACAAAAAAAGCTATACTTTTATTCACGGCTACATTACCAATAAATTCTGTTTGTTTTCTTTCTGCTACATCTGTTATTTTTCCTTCTACACGCCTCCCTTTTGCGGCTTCTTTTGGCACCTGCACTCTTACCATATCTCCATGAAAAGCTTTACCAAAATCATTTGGTTTTATCATGATGTCTTTTTCCTGGCCTTCTACTATTACAAAACCCATTCCGCTGCGGCTAATGTCTAATTTGCCTTTTAAAATTTGTACCTGCGATGATTTTTTTGGGGAATTGCCTTTTTGTTGTTTACTCATATTTTATTACTTCTTATCAGAAAACTGTTGTATTGTCGTAGCAAAAATTATGCTGAATGTATAGCTGCAAGGTAAGTAATCTATTTCTTTTGACTAATCACACCTTGTTGTAAAAGATAATACCGTTTTTAAAACCAATAGAAATGGATTTATGGGCTGTCATCTTTATATCATTATTAAACAGTATGCCGGGCTATCTCCGCCTGTCCTCCGTTCGGGGGATAGGCAGGTTCCGCAGCTTTTCATCTGTTGAATTGCTATGAGCAAGCGCCGTGGTTATGGTGAGTTTTTCAGCCACATTTTTATTAACTAATTTAATTCAGTTATTTTAGATTGATGAAGTTTATTACAAAAACGGTGTGGGTGCTATCGCTGGTAAGTTTATTTACTGATATGGCCAGCGAAATGCTGTACCCCATCATGCCTTTATTTTTAAAGCAGATCGGCTACACCGCAATATTCATCGGTGTTTTAGAGGGAGTAGCAGAAGCAGTGGCAGGGCTTAGCAAAAGTTATTTTGGCAAAAGAAGTGATGCCAGTGGCAAGCGCCTGCCATTTGTACAGTTAGGTTATGCCTTTAGCGCCATCAGCAAACCTATGCTGGCTATTTTTATTTATCCGTGGTGGATATTTTTTTCCCGAACCATTGACCGGCTTGGCAAAGGAATACGAACCGGTGCAAGAGATGCCCTGCTCAGTGATGAAAGCACTGCTGCCAACAAAGCCCGTGTATTTGGCTTTCACAGAAGCATGGATACTTTGGGCGCTGTTTTTGGGCCTGCCATTGCTTTAATTTATTTATATTTTAATCCCGGAAATTATAAAACTCTTTTCATTATTGCTTTTGGCCCCGGTCTGCTGGCCATTGTATGTACATTGCTCATAAAAGAAAAGCACCATGAGGTTGCTGAAATAAAAAAAGAAAAAACAAATTTTTTTGCCTTTGCATCGTATTGGAAAAACAGTCCCCTCATTTATAAAAAATTATTGAGGGGCTTGCTGCTCTTTGCGCTGGTAAACAGCTCCGATGTTTTTTTATTGCTTAAAATGAAAGAGAGTGGCATTAATGATACGCTTATTATCGGCACCTATATTTTTTACAACCTGGTATATGCAATGCTTGCATATCCGCTTGGCATAATAGCAGACAAAATTGGATTGAAAAAAATATTTACCGGAGGCCTCATTATTTTTTCGTTGGTGTATGCCGGGTTTGCATTTACTAATACTACAATCGGTTTTATTATTCTTTTTGCATTGTATGGTTTGTATGCTGCAGCTACAGAGGGCATTTCAAAAGCATGGATCAGCAATATTATTCCTAAAAACGAAACAGCTACGGCAATTGGCACTTACAGCGGCTTTCAGAGTATTTGCGCCTTACTGGCAAGCAGTGTTTGTGGTTTTTTATGGTACCGTTTTGGTGCTACTGCTACTTTTGTTTTTACCGCCTCCATTAGCTTACTGGCTGCTGTGTATTTATTAACTGGTAAATTTAAAAATGAAGTGCCTATTGGTCAGTAATCAATAGTCAATAGTAAGTGAGTTCTGTTGCAGTTTTGGTAGCCGGTGGTTTTTATTTTGCCTAACTTTATTATAAATTATTTTTATGGAAAATTATGATACCGTGGTAGCTGCTATTAACGGCTTAAAAGAAAAAGGTTACACCCTCGATTTTAATATTGCTTTTGATAAATTAATCTGCAGCCAAAATAACAAATGCCTTAACCCCGGCGATTTTGAAATTACTGAAGTGCATCGTTTTGATGGGGAAACCAATCCTTCGGATGAAGATGTGGTGTATGCAGTAGAATCAAAAAACGGCAGCCTGAAAGGCGTTATCACCAGTGCATTCGGTTTGTATGCAGACAGTATGTCTAACGAAATGATTCAGAAACTAACCATGCACACCTACTAAATATTCACAGAAAAATGAACAGAAAAAAATTCCTGAAACTAAGTTCGCTGGGGCTTTCCGCACTTTCATTTAAACCTGTAAACCAGGCACCACAAAAGCCAATGGTAATTTCTACATGGGATAGTGGCATGGCTGTAAATGCGGAAGCCTGGAAAATTTTAAGCACTAACGGAAGAGCCTTAGACGCAGTAGAAGCCGGCGCCCGCCAAATAGAAGATACTGTTAATTGTTGTGTAGGTTTAGGTGGCTATCCTGACAGGGATGGCATTGTAACCCTTGATGCATGTATAATGGATGAACATGCAAATTGCGGCGCTGTGGCTGGTTTAGAGCAGATAAAACACCCGGTTTCTGTGGCAAGAAAAGTAATGGAAAAAACACCGCATGTAATTTTGGCTGGCAACGGCGCACAACAGTTTGCGATAGAAAATGGTTTTATAAAAGAGCCACCCGTGCTTTCCAAAGATGCACAGAAGGCTTATACAGAATGGTTGAAAAAAAATGAATATAAGCCCATCATCAATATTGAAAACCTGCCTGCAACAGAGGGAGGCAAAAAACAAAATGGCCCTTTTGCACCTGCTTTTTTTGAAGATGGTACGGCTAATCATGATACGATGGGTTTGCTGGCAATGGATGCCAGGGGAAATTTATCGGGTGCCGTTACTACCAGTGGTATGGCATTTAAAGTGCATGGCCGTGTAGGCGATTCGCCCATTATAGGAGCCGGCCTGTTTGTTGATAATGAAATAGGAGCCGCCACCAGCAGCGGTGTTGGAGAAGAAGTGATACGCATTTGCGGTACACACCTCGTTGTAGAATTTATGCGCCAGGGCTACAGCCCCGAACTATCTTGCAAAAAAGCAGTAGAAAGAATTGTGAACAGAAACAGGGCAAAAGCCAAAACATTGCAGGTGGGTTTTTTGGCCATGAATAAAAAAGGACAGTACGGTGCTTATGCTATTCAGAAAGGCTTTGTATTTTCGGTGAAGAGCGGAATAGAAAATAAAATTCATGAATCTAAATTTCTGATATAGAAAATATAAAAGTCAATAGTGAAAATACCAAACTTCATTTACAAACTCGAAGTAATAGCATTTAATATTGAAAGTTGCATTGCCATACAAAATTGCGGTGCACATCGTATAGAACTTTGCGATAATCCCGGCGAAGGCGGTACCACTCCTTCTTTTGGTTTTATAAAAGCTGCAAGAGAAAAAACAAGCATTGAATTATATCCCATCATCAGGCCAAGAGGCGGCGATTTTTTTTACAGCAATAATGAATTTGAAATAATGAAAATTGATGTAAAGCTGTGCAAAGACAGTGGTTGCGATGGCGTAGTTATTGGTATGCTGAAAGAAGATGGCGGCATTGATAAAGAAAGATGCAGGCAGTTGGTAGAACTGGCCTATCCGCTGGGAGTCACGTTCCACAGGGCTTTTGACAGGGTTGCTGATGCTGCAGAGGCATTGGAGAATATAATAGAAATTGGCTGTGAAAGAATTCTTACTTCCGGTCTGCAGCAAAATGCCTTTGATGGAATGGGTACTATTGCTGCATTAATAAAGCAGGCAGATGACCGGATAATTATTATGCCTGGCAGTGGGGTACGGTCAGCAAATATTATTGAAATTGCTGAAAAAACCTGTGCTGTTGAATTTCATACTTCTGCACGGATTATGAAAGAAAGTAAAATGAATTTTATCAGCATAACTATGAAAGAAAATTTAAAATCAGTTTCTGCAGATGAAGAAGAAGTAAGGCTGGCATTGAAGGCTTTACACATTTTATCAGAATAGTTTTTTACTTCATAAAATTATTATTAAAATAATGCAGTCCTTATAATTTTCGTTTACCCAACACCGATATTTCAGAACCCTTTGCCACAAAAACAGAAGAGAGAAGAGTATCTTTTAAAAAAGCAAATGCCTGCCCGTACAATCCTGCAAAATCACAATCTATCTTATAATTTTTTACGGGATAAACTTCCCATTTTGGATGCTGCACCGCATATTCAAAAGTAGTGTGGCTGTTGTATTTTGAATAGCCCCAATAATGTTCTGCAATAAATTCTTCTTCACTACCGCTAAGCATCCGTACACTATTTTTTTCAACCACTGCTTCAAGGCTATTCCATTTGTTTTTATATTTCCATTGATAACCGATTTCCAGTTTATCATTATGGCTCCGGAAAAAATTTTTCATAGGCATGGTACAATATTTTTCTCTGTACAATGTATTTGCAACCGTAGTAATGGCAATCCTCGGTACAATTTCTTTAATGAATACAACGCCTCTTTTCCATACGCCGTTATCATAATGACGTACATAAAACCGCAGGTTTACTTCTTCAAAATTTATATGAAAAGGAATTTTAAAGCCAAGCATTTTTGTATCAGCAAACATAAAGCCAACAAGGCTTACATACACTTTGCCATTGTAGGTATCGGGTTGAGTTTTACAGGGAAGATAAGGCAATAAAAGTGCCGTATCTATTGGGTAATTTGCCATAATCAAATTATTCCATCGGGCATTCAGGAATGGTCTATTCATGATTTTCTTTCCTTATAAAATGCTTTGAATATTAACCGGAGATTTTGATCCCTGGTAAAATAATTATACACCCAGTTGCTGAAAACGGCAAACCGGTTTTTTACGCCAAGTATCAGCATCAGGTGAAGCCCCATCCATACAAGCCATGCAAAAAAACCACTTAAATGTAATTTGGGTTTTGGAATATCAACTACTGCAAGTTTTCTTCCTACGGTTGCCATAGCACCTTTATCATTATATACAAATTCCTGTATTTGGCTGCTGCCTCCTTTCATTTCTATTACCTCAAAATTATTTTGCAGCATATCCGCCTGTTGTATGGCCACAGCAGCTACCTGCGGATGACCTTTAGGAAAAGCTGGTTCTTCCATGTAAGCCACATCGCCTATAGCAAAAATATTTTTACTGCCGGTAACGTGGCAATGTCTATCTACTTTTATACGGTTGCCTTTTACAATTAAATCTGTGGAGATACCTGCCGGCACATTCCCTTTTATACCTGCAGCCCAAATAACCATTGCTGTTTCAATTGTTTTGCCATCCTGCGTTACCGCCGTTTTACCATCATAGTCTTTTAATATTGTACCCGTCATTACGGTTACGCCTAATTGCTCTAAATATTTTCTGGACTGTTCACTGCTTTTTTCACTCATGGCGGCAAGCGTTTTGCCTGTACCTTCCATGAGGTAAATATTCATTTTATTAAAATCAAGTTCGGGATAGTCTTTTGGTAATACAAACCGTTTCATATCTGCAATGGCGCCACTCAATTCTACCCCGGTAGGGCCACCACCAACCACTACAATATTCAACAGGCGTTGCAGATCGACCGGGTCTTTGCTGTTTACGGCATCTTCAAAATTATGTAATATCCTGTGCCGTAATTGCAAGGCTTCCACCGTACTTTTCATGGGAAAAGCGTTTGCCTGCATGTTGGCATTGCCAAAAAAATTGGTATCTGCACCGGTGGCTATTACCAGGTTATCATACTCAAATTCCCCAATATCAGTTAGTACTTTATTTTGCTGGGTATTTACCTCCTGCACTTCGGCCATACGGTAATGCACATTCTTACTGTGATGAAATACTTTTCGTAAAGGAAAAGAAATATTGCTGGCATCTAATCCGGCGGTGGCCACCTGGTAAAACAAGGGCTGAAACTGATGATAATTAAATTTGTCAATCAGGATAATATCAAACCCCGGTTTATTGCTTAATTTTCTTGCAAGCCTTAATCCACCAAAACCTGCTCCTATAATTACTAATTTCATAGCTGATCATTTGTTGCATAAAGATACTAAGTTTTCAATAAATACTGAAAATAAAGAAAACTGCTGACCAACCTTCCAAAAGCGGAGGGATTTACTGCAAGTATATAAACGTGTGGGGAACCATAAGGTTCATTTTTTGGTAGATTCAGGAGCTGAAAATATAAAATCTCAAATCCAAATATTACTGAACAAAAATATTTAAAGGAGTTACTCCATACTTCATTTATCAATTATAAAATTTTAATCAGGAAACAAAAAGAGCCGTATTTTTTACTGTCATCTAACATCTCTCCTCTCCCTCTCAATACAACATCCTCACTTTTATTGTTTCCTTCACACTCCGCATTAAATCAATAGCATGTTTGCTCAGGTTTTTATCTATATCTAAAACCACGTAACCAATCTGTTCATTTGTTTTAAGGTATTGAGCTAAAATATTGATGTTATTTTTACTGAGTAATGTATTAATCTGGCCTAACACGCCTGGTACATTTTTATGAATATGCAAAATTCTATGAGCACCTTCCTGTGGAGGCAGGGCCAATGCAGGAATACTGTGAGAGCCTGTGCTGATACCCTTTTCAAGATAATTAAATAATTTACTGCTCACATCTACACCAATATTATTTTGGGCCTCCTGGGTACTTCCGCCAATATGCGGTGTAAGTAATACATTAGGCAGGCCCTGCAAAACTGTGGAAAATTTATCACCGTTTTTTTCAGGCTCCTGCGGAAACACATCAATGGCTGCACCACCCAAATCTCCACTAAGCAAAGCATTGCGCAATGCAGGAAGTTCTACTACCCCACCCCTTGCATAATTTATTAATACAGCTCCTTTTTTAAAATGTTTCAGGTTATTTTTATTGATCATGTTTTTGGTAGTGCTTATATCCGGCACATGCAGGGTAACCACATCTGACTGCTGCAGTAATTCTTTTAATGTTTTGCTATCGGCAGCATTGCCTAATGGTAATTTTGTTTCTGCATCATAAAAAATAACTTTCATACCCAGTGCTTCTGCCAATACACTTACCTGGCTGCCGATATTTCCATAGCCAATGATGCCCATCGTTTTTCCCCGTAATTCGTGGCTTCCGCTGGCATCCTTCATCCATGCACCTTCATGTGCGGCTTTATTTTTATCCAATATCTTACGTACAAGCATAATCGCCGATCCTATTACCAATTCTGCTACACTTCGGGTATTGCTGTAGGGGGCATTAAATACTGCCACACCGGTAATGGTAGCAGCATTCAGGTCTACCTGATTTACCCCGATACAAAAACAACCGATAGCCTGCAATTTTTTTGCAGCCTCCAGTACATTTGCGGTCATTAAAGTTTTACTTCTTATGCCAAGCAGATGCACATTTTTTATTTCTTTTATCAGCTCTGCTTCGCTGATGGCTCCTGTTAATTTTTTAACACTATTATAACCACTTGTTTCAAACTGCCTGATAGCCACATCACTTATGTTTTCTAAAAAAAGAATATTTATTTTCTCTTTTGGATAACTCGTATTTTTTTTTTCTGCCATAAAAATTACACCGTATTTTGCACAAATATATTCTTTCAAGATTTAATATTAATATGATTCCAACCATTTCTTATTTGCGTACCCGCATTGTGTCGCAATCACTGTCTGCCCGGCTCAGCCCGCCAGGATTTTACCAGTTATTGGTTTACACCGCATTTTTTTTATGCCTGCTCTGCATCACTGCATGTCAATCTTCTTCCCAACCAAAACTAAAATCAACAGCAGACAGTACAATAATGAATGTGAAGGCTCCGGTACCTTTGTCTGATGCAGACAAAATACGATATCATATTGCCTGCGAAATATGGTATGACAGTGTGCTGAAGAATTCTAATTTTAATGGCGGCATACTCGTAGCAAAAAATGGAAATATTGTTTTTGAAAAATACCAGGGTACTGCACACCTGAAGAGTACTGATTCTATTACTGCTACTACAACTTTGCACATAGCATCTATATCAAAAACATTTACGGCAATGTGTATTTTAAAATTATGGCAGGATAAAAAATTAAGCCTGGATGATGAATACAGCAAATATTTTCCGTCTTTTAATTATCCCGGCATTACCATCCGTACTTTACTGGATCACAGAAGTGGGTTGCCGAATTATTTATACTTTATGGAAGACCTTGACTGGGATAAAAAAGTGCCCATAAAAAACCAGGATGTACTGGAGACGCTTATAAATAAAAAAGGGTTATTAAAAAATATAGCCACTCCAGACAAACGTTTTAATTACTGTAATACCAACTATGCATTACTGGCGCTATTGGCCGAAAAAGTTTCGGGTATTGCTTTTCCTGCCCTTATTAAAAAAACTTTTTTTGATCCTCTGCAAATGAAACACAGTTATATTTTTACTCATGCAGACAGTGCAACTGCAACGCCGAGTTATGACTGGCGTGGCCGTCTTATTCCCCTTGATTTTTTGGATGATGTGTATGGCGATAAAAATGTTTACACCACTCCGCAGGATTTATTAATCTGGGACAGGGCACTAAGCAGCAATTTAATATTTGCAAAAGAAACGCTTGAAGAGGCTTATAAACCCTACAGCAACGAAAAACAAGGCATCAGAAATTATGGTCTGGGGTGGCGCATGAATATTTATCCAAACGGAAAAAAAATCATTTACCATAATGGATGGTGGCATGGAAGCAATGCGTCTTTTATAAGACTTTTGCAGGAAGATGCTACCATTATTTTAATAGGAAATAAGTTTTGCAGAAATATTTATAAAGCAAAAGATTTAAGTAATATTTTCAGTAATTATTATGAGAAGGATGCAGAGGAAGATGCAGAGCCAGCTAAAATAATAGCTGATAAAACCGACTCTTTGTTACCACCCTCCTCTCCCAAAAAATAGCTAAATAAAAAATAGCGGCTTAAAATTTAAATGGCTTATTCGTAAGTTTTCATGATCCCATTGTAATTGCTTTTCCAGCATTGATGTAATAATGTGCAATACTTGTTACTAATAAATGCGGTTATCTGCAATATTTAACTTTAATTTGATATGGAAACGGGAATTTAAATGCTTGATGAAAAGGTAAAAGAATTTTAGAAGATCATTAATTCATTTTTATTTTCACTACAAAATTATCGTTGTACCTAATTTTCATGCGCTAATGTTTCACCTTAATTTAATTAAATAAAATGCATTAATAAAGGGTTTCCATTTTTTATGAATACTATTCCTGAAAATTATTTTTAAAAAACGATTTAAAACAAAACAAACCAAATTGTTATGAGAAAAATTCTGTTATTTATGCTTTTATTTGGGGTGACTGTGTTATCTACTTTGCCAATAATTGCACAAACCAAAATTGTTTCGGGTGTTGTTTCAATAGATGATAATACAGTCTTATTAAGAGATGTAACAGTTACCATTAAAGGAACCCGAACAGCTACAAAAACAAATCAGGATGGCAGGTATTCTATCCAGGCTTCAAAGGGCCAGGTTCTTGTTTTTTCTTCGGTTGGGTATCGAAGCAAAGAAATTACTATAGGTGATAATGACCAGATAAATTTAACTTTAGCGCAGGCTAATACTCAACTGGAAGAAGTGGTGGTTACAGCTATGGATATCAAAAGAAACCCCAGGGAGTTGGGGTATTCTGTACAAACTGTAAAAGGTAACGATATACAACAAACGCAGAGAGAAAATTTTTTAAACAGCCTGCAGGGAAGAGTAGCCGGCCTTACGGTTACGCCTACCTCTGGTGCCGCAGGAGCTTCTACCGGAATTGTACTTAGAGGTTACAATTCTATCTCTGGTACTAACCAGCCTTTATTTATAGTTGATGGTATTATCATAGATAATCAAACCCTAAACTCAAACTCTCAAAGTGGAAGTGGTATTGGCTTAGCTTCAGATGGTAACAACAGGAATAATGATAATACAAATCGTATTGCAGATATTAACCCGAGTGATATAGAATCCGTTACAGTGCTGAAAGGACCTGAGGCCACAGCACTCTATGGCAGCCAGGCAAGTTCAGGTGCCATTGTTATTACTACAAAAAAAGCAAAAGGCACAAATGGTAAAATACTTTTAAATTATGATAATAATTTCCGGTTTCAGAGAATTACCCGTTTTGCACAAGTAAATAATGATTATGGCCCTGGTGCAAGTAACAATATTCCAACAGCACCCCCATTGCTCGGGCAATTTCAATCTTTTGGGCCAGCCTGGAAGCCTCTTACTAATTTTTACGACAATCTTCATAATTTCTTCCGAACAGGATTCTCCCAAACTCATAATTTAAGTGCTGAGTTTGGAACAAAGAATGTGGCTTTCAGAGCATCGGGACAATTTTTTGATAACACTGGTGTAGTACCAAATAATACTTACCGTAAATATAATTTCAAACTTACAAATACAACCAAAATAGGGAAATATATAACTATTACCCCATCAGTAGCATATATAAATGCAGACAACCTTAGACCGCTTAAAAGTTCTGCTTCTACATCCGGGGCTGGTGGTTATTTGGTTGAGTTGTATGAATGGCCGGCAAACAATAATATAAGGAATTACCAGGATCGTGCCGGTAACAAAATAATTATTTTCAATAATAACCGTAACAGTGATTTTGATAATCCTTTATGGAGTGCAAAAAATGTTAGAGCCTTCGATAAATTAAATCGTGTGGTTTCTACTCTCGGTATTGATATCAACCCATTTGAATGGTTATCACTGGCAGGCAGATTCGGTTATGACACTTACAAAGACGATGGATACCAATTTATTCATCCGCAATCTTTCCAACTTACTGCTGCCACAGGAGGCAGCCTGGATAATTACTACAGAAAATATTCAGGTTATAACCATACCATTACTGCCACAGCAAAGAAAAAAATTGGCGATTTTAGTGGAAGGCTTTTAGTTGGAACAATGTGGCAGGATTTTGAAACTAAACAATTTGCCATTTATGGCACAAATCTATTGGATTCATCCAGAACAGATAGCAGTAACACAACACTGAATACCAGGAGACGCTTATTAAGAAATAACAGAGGATTACCCAACGTAAACATCTTTCGGGAGCTTGCTTATTTCGGTGAATTTTCTTTGGGCTATAAGAATTATGCATTTCTTACTTATTCCCATCGCTTTGAATCTGCCTCCCCTATTCCTGCTGCAAATAGAAATTACAATTATCCAGGTGCAAGTTTAAGCTTGATTGTTTCAGATATTTTCCCAGCTTTGAAAAAAGGAAATATTCTTAGCTATGCAAAGCTTAGAGGATCTCTGGCTAATACTGCAAGGCTAAATGACCCATATTCCAATCAATCATTTTTTGTAAATAATTTTAGCAGTTCTCCCATACCGGTTACTTACACATACGGTTTTACAAATGCAAACCCTAACCTGAAACCAGAAAAGCAAACCACCTATGAAATAGGTACAGAACTAAGGTTCTTAAATAACGCCATCTCGCTTGAAGCAGCTTATTATAACACGCTTAGCACAGATCAGATAGCCCAGGGATACAGGGCTAGCTATGCTACCGGGTACATTTTGAATACGCAAAATGCTGCATCACTGCGTAACCAGGGTATAGAGCTAACGCTGAATCTTGTACCTGTAAATAAAAAAGATTTTAACAGGACGGTCAACTTCAACTTTAACCACATGTGGAGTAAAGTATTGACGCTGCCGGCTTCTATCGGTATTTTAAATGACTTCTACAACTCCGATACTTATATTTCTAATGTCAGGGGTGGTTTGATAAGGGGGAATTCAACAGGCACCATTACCGGCTCCACATACCAAAGAAATACTGCCGGACAGATCCTTATAGATGCATTAACCGGTATTCCCCTGGTTAATATTGGCAATCAATTAATAGCAGATAGAACACCAGATTTCACGTTAGGAACGCTAAACAGTTTTAGTTTTAAACATTTGAAACTAAGTTTTCTTTGGGATTTAAAAGTAGGTGGCGATATTTATAACGGAACAGACCAGTTGCTTACCGGCATTGGGAAAAGTGTAAGAACCGCTAACAGAAGCACCCCGATTGTGATTAATGGGGTGTTAAGCGATGGACTCCAGAATTCAGCCACTCCAACAAAAAATACTTTAGAGATAATTCCTCAATATTCAAGCAGCTATTATACAACGTTACCAGATGAGGAATTTATTCAAAAAAATGTAAACTGGTTTCGGTTAAGAGACCTGACTTTAAGTTACTCACTGCCACAAAAAAGTTTTAAAAACATTAAAGGATTAAAAGGTTTAAGTGTATTTCTAACAGGTAGTGATTTGATATTGATCACCAATTATTATGGTGCTGATCCCGCAGTAAACGCCAATAACCCCGGTACAGGAGGTGTAGGAGGTTATGGCCTTGATCTCGGAAGTTCTCCTACCCCCTTAGGCATAAGCTTTGGATTAAGGGCAAATCTTTAAATAAAAAAACAGAACATTAAAAATTATTTATATGCAAAACAATATTTTTAAATCATTGCTTTTTTTTGGAGGCTTATTCTTATTCAGTATGGCATCATGCAAGAAAAAAATTGATGATGCTTATCTAAATCCTAATGCCCCAATTGTAGTTCCAATTGAAAGTATATTACCTGGAGTAATTGGAGCTTTTACCGCTTTTAATTCGGCGGCAGGATCAAACTACGGGGTTCAGCAAGATGCAATATTATTGGGGCGATACATTCAATATTGGGGATCTACTGTCAGCCGTGAAAATTATGGCAGCATGGGTGGAACCCTTGGTAGTGATAACACTGGAGCTATTTGGGCAGCCGTTTATTATGGCCATGGCCAAAATGTAAACAGGATTATTGAATGGGGCACGGAGCAACAAAAATGGGATTACGTTGGTGTTGCTCAAGCCATCAGGGCCTGGGATTGGCTTGAACTGACCAACCAGTATTGTGAAGCGCCGCTAAAAGAAACCTTTAATACCAGCCTCTCACAATTTCACTATGATACGCAGCCGGAATTTTATGACAGTTGCCGTGCTGTCTGCTTCAGGGCATTAAGTAACTTAAACAGAACAGATGGAAATTTAAGTCCTGCAAATCTTGCAGAAAGCGATGCGTATTTTAATAAAGGTGATCTTAATAAATGGAAAAAATTTGTATATGGTATTCTCGCCAGGTCCTATATTGATCTCAGCAGCAAAGGAATTTTTACCACCAATAATTATGCTGACTCTGTTATAAAATATGCAAGTCTTTCAATGACTTCAAATCCCGATAACGCATTAGCTACTTTCTCCGGAATTAACAGCAGTAACGGTTTCAATAGTTATTTTGGACCAACCCGGTCCAATATCGGAACTATAAGGCAAGGCGGTTATATAGCCAACCTTTTATCCGGCACAAACACTACTGCTTTTACAGGTGTAAGCGATCCCCGTACCTGGTATCTGCTTAGTGAAAATGCTAATGGCACATTCAAAGGTGTTACTCCATGGCTCGGCGTTACAGAATACCTTAACGGCACCGCCCCTACCAGGGATTATCCAAAAAATTTCTGGAGGCATCCTACTCAGAACTCCACCACAGGCACTGATGACAGTGCAAAGTATGTATTTGGAAACACAGGCCCATGGCCAATGATGACAGCTTCTGAAATGCAGTTTATTTTAGCGGAAGCTTTATATCGCAAAGGAAATAAAGCTCTGGCGCTTACTGCCTACACAAATGCAATCAGCCTTAATTTTGATATGTTGACCACAACTTTTTCATTTAAAATTGCATCTGCTCATGTTATAACACCAGCCATGAAAGCTGCATATCTTGCCAGCCCTGCAGTAGTGCCGGCAACATCTGCAGGCTTAACACTAACACAAATTATGTTACAGAAGTATATCGCCTTGTATGGATGGGGAGTACACCAGACCTGGGTAGATATGCGTAAATACCATTATGTAGATATTGATCCTGCTACGGGCAAACAGGTATATGCTGACTTTGTTACCCCGCCTACATCGCCTATCAATTACCTGGCAACAACCAACAATGGCAAATTAGTGTACAGAGCCAGGCCACGGTTTAACTCAGAGTATCTTTATAATATTCCTGAGCTCACAAGGATTGGTGCTATAAACCAGGATTACAACACTTATCAATGCTGGTTCTCGCTGCCATAAATTATTAACAAGAAAATATATTGAAATGAAAATATTTAAAATAATCATATTAAGCCTTGGAGTTGTAGTGGTATCTTCCCTGTATGTATCATGTACCAGGGAGGTTCCCCAGGTTGGCACTATAGATCTTACATCAGGTAACTCAGCATCAGTGCAGGTATTTAATGCTACCGTAAAATCAGTACGTAATTACATTTATGTTGATGGTGTTCCGGTATCGGGTGCAGCTTTAGCGTATGGCGGTATATTTCCGGCGACCGCTACCGCCTTTAAAGTGAGTGCTGGCTCCCGTACTTTTTTAATAAAGGATACGTTGCCGGCTACTACACAAACCCCTCTTACCTTTCCCCAAAATCTTGAGGCCGGAAAAAGCTATACAATATTTACATACGATACCACTACAAGTGTTAAGCAATTAACGGTGCAGAATAATATTGTAATTCCTAAAGACACCATAGCAATGCTTCGTTTTGCAAATTTTATTTATAACATTGCTCCGGTTCCTAACGTTGATGTATATTCTTTCCGCAGGGGAACAGGAACACCGGTATTTTCAAATATTGCAACTAACCAGGTCACAGATTTCATTCCTTATGCATCAGGTTTAACGGATACTTTTTATGTGTATGCAACCGGCACAAAATCTCCATTAATTGTAAAAACTTTGGTACCAGGCCTGATACCAACAAGGAGTTATACTTCAACTTATAGTGGAAGCTACAAAGCCACAAAAACAATTTCCACCTTTGCTACTTATTGATCAGGCAAAATAATTTAAATAAAAAATAAAGCTGTTTCTATTGAGACAGCTTTATTTTTTTAGAGATATCTCTAACCAAAAAACAAATAACATAACCCTATTGAAGTTAGTATGCCTACCAGGTCGGCAAGCAGCATTGCACCAATTGAATAGCGGGTATTTTTTATCCCTACAGCGCCAAAGTAAACAGCCACTACATAAAAAGTAGTATCAGAAGATCCCTGCAAAATAGCACTGAGTGTGCCCGCAAATGAATCTGCCCCGTATGTTTTCATAGTATCAATCATCATGCCTCTTGCGCCACTGCCACTCATTGGCCTTACTAACGCAGTTGGCAGTCCATCTACAAACCGGGTATCAAAACCCATTGATGCAAATAAACTTTTCATGCCATTAATAATTACATCAAATACACCACTGGTTCGCAACATGCTTATGGCTACCAGCATACCCACTAAATAAGGAATAATTTTAATGGCCGTATTAAAGCCGCCTTTGGCTCCTTCAATAAAAGAATCAAAAACATTTATCTTTTTATACAGAGCCCCCAGCACAATTAATAAAAAAATCAATAAAATAAATCCATTGCTGAATACGCCTGAAAAAGTTTCCAGCCCTTCTTTATTTAACGTAGTTAAATACCAAACCAGCGAAGCAATAATGGCAGATAAGCCCCCTATCCACGCTAAAACAACGGGCTGAAAAATATTTATTTTCTGTTTAAAAGAAACAATAAACATGGCAGCCATTGTTGCTGCAAAAGTTGCTATCATGCACGGAAGAAAAATATCTGTAGGCACGGTAGCTTTATTGGCAGCCCTTATGGCTATTACGCTTACGGGTATCAGCGTAAGGCCGGATGCATGAAGGCACAGGAACATAACCTGTGCATTGCTTGCCCTCTCTTTATCAGGATTTAGTTGCTGCAGGCTTTCCATTGTTTTAATACCAAAGGGTGTTGCTGCATTATCAAGCCCCAATAAATTAGCAGAAAAATTAAGCATCATGTGTCCAAATGCCGGGTGCCCCCTGGGTACTTCCGGAAATAATTTTGTAAAGAACGGGCCTATTATTCTTGATAAAAAACTGATGCCTCCTGCTTTTTCTGCAATGCTCATAAAACCCATAAACAAAGCCATGATGCCTATTAACCCAATGCTGATATCTACTGCATCTTTACAGGTTGATAAAATGCCATTGGCATTTTGCTCTTTGTAGGTAATGTATTTTCCATCTGCAGTTTTTACATATTTATTCTCTCCAATTTTAGTTTCTTTAGCGGTGGTAAGTAATGCTGCAACAGCCACTGGCAAGGCTGAGCTGTCTATATTTTTGGTATGCGTAGTATCTCCGGTTTTGCCAACAACCATTGTATTAAAAATGGTTTTGCTGTCTGGTGAAACTAAACTTCTTATTCCTGCTGCAAAAATTGCTACAATAATAAATGCACTCCATATTCTGCTTAATGCCATCTGGGTTTAAAAATTTAATGTTTTAAGTTTAGGGTTAAATGCAATGGCATTCATTCATAAACTTTTAATAAGCTTTGAAATTAGGGTTTTATTATTTAAAAAAAATGTTTCGCTTCAAACCCGTTTCATAATAAATTTTTTGCATTACCAAACCGCTGCTTCATAAACTTTTAAGATTTTGAATGGTAACTTTTGATTTATAAAATAGGAATCATTTGTAACTTGTGAGCTGATATGCGAAAACGTATTTTTTCTATTTTACAATATTTAATCTTTTTGGGCGGAGGGCTTTTTCTGGTATGGTGGCAGCTAAGATCCATGACAGAAGTTGAAAAGGCAGAGTTTTCCAACGCCTTTACCCATGCCAATTACTGGCTGGTGATCCCCGTGGTGGTAATGAGTGTGTTAAGCCATATAAGCCGCTCTATGCGGTGGAAACTTTTAATGGAACCGCTTGGCTATAACCCCGCCTTAAAAAATGTTTTTGCTGTTACCATGGTAGGATACCTTGCCAATGCTGCGGTGCCAAGGCTGGGCGAAATTTTAAAATGTACTTTTCTTGCCCGGTACGAGCATTTAAAAGTAGATAAACTTGTAGGCACAATCCTGGTAGAAAGAACATTTGATTTTGTATGCTATCTTATTTTTATCGGCCTCACTATTTTAATACAGCTAAACCTGATTGGCGCTTATGCAAAAAAAGAATTTGATAAAATTACTCAAAGCAGCGGCTTTCCGGTTTGGGCCAAATTAGGGGTATTAATTTTAATTATCTTCTCCATTATTTATGGCATAAAATACCTTTTAAAAAAGTATCCGGACAACGGCATCATCCTTAAAATAAATAATTTTTTTAAAGGTATCGGGGCTGGTTTTACCACGCTCAGAAATTTAAAACACCGCAGGCATTTTATACTGCACACCTTGTTTATCTGGTCAATGTATTTATTACAGATATACATTGGTTTTTCTGCTATGGAAGGCACGACTCACTTATCTTTAAAAGCCGCATGTTCTGTTTTGGCATTAGCCACACTGGCCATGATAGCTACACCGGGCGGCATTGGTTCTTTCCCCATTTTTGTAATGCAAACGCTGGCAATTTATTCCATCTCTCACCCCATGGGCAAAGCTTTCGGATGGCTTATCTGGGGTGTAAGCACAGGCCTGGTAATAGTTATAGGGTTACTGGCACTGCTGCTTTTACCTTACATCAATAAAAATAAAAATGAAATCAACACAGGCCATACCAACGAAAATATTCTCACAACCTGAGCTGATGATGCAGGTAAAAAGATGGAAATTACAAAACAAAAAAATTGTATTTACCAATGGTGTATTTGATATTTTGCATGAAGGGCATATTGCTTCATTATGCGAAGCTGCATTGTATGGCGATGTGTTAATTGTAGGGGTAAATGCAGATGCCTCCGTAAAGAGGCTTAAAGGAAACAGCCGCCCGGTAAACGGAGAAAATGCAAGAATATTATTGCTGGCAAGTTTATTGATGACGGATGCTGTTATCATTTTTGAAGAAGATACTCCACAACAATTAATTGCTGCCTTGCTGCCCGATACGTTGGTAAAAGGTGGCGATTATACTATTGACCAGGTGGCAGGCGCCAAAGAAGTAATTGCTGCAGGAGGCCAGGTAAAAATTGCACAAATGGTTCAGGGAATATCTACAACATCCATCATCAATAAAATGAAAATTTGCAAATAATAAAATTCTTTTACAAAATTTAATATTGAAAATAAAATTTACCGCTTAATTTCATTTTAATATCAAAAAAAATAATTGCATAAAAAAACCATCATACGGGATATCAGTTGGCTGTCATTTAATAACCGGGTATTGCAGGAAGCCGAAGATGAAACCGTTCCGCTTAAAGAGCGCATTCGTTTCCTGGGTATATTTTCTAATAACCTGGATGAATTTTTCAGGGTAAGGGTTGCGGCACTTAAAAAAATGATAGAGCTGGGTAATAAAGCAAAGATGCATTTAGAGGCAGACCCCGAGCAAATTCTTCAACAGATACAGGAAAAAGTTATCCGGCAGCAGGCAGCATTTGAAAGAGCATGGAATGATATACTCAGGGAATTAAAGAAGCAGGATATTTACATCATCAATGAAAAAAAATTAAGTGGCCCCCAACAAAAATTTGTACTGGATTATTTTAATGAAGCAGTAAGAAGTTATATAATACCCCTGATGATTGAAAGCCTGCAGGCTTTTCCGGTGCTGAATGACAAGTCTATTTATCTTGCCTGTAAATTATCAAAAAAAGATAAAAGCATTCCGCAACGCTTTGCCCTTGTTTCTGTACCGGTAAGGCATTTGCCCCGTTTTTTAATTTTGCCGGCTAAAAATAATGAGCAGTTTATTATTTTGCTGGAAGATGTGATCAGGTTTTGCCTGCCCAATATATTTTCCTTTTTTGGATACGATACTTTCTCTTCGCATGTAATAAAAGTAACCCGGGATGCGGAAATAGATATTGATAATGATGTTTCTACTTCTTTAATTCAAAAAATTGAGAAAGGGTTAAAGAACCGGAAGAAAGGAAAACCTGTACGCTTTGTTTTTGATAAAGATATTGATGTATCGCTGCTAACGTACCTGATTAAACGCCTTGGCCTTTCGCATAAAGAAAACATTATTCCCGGTAGCCGCATACATAATTATAAAGATTTTATCAATTTTCCGGACACCATTTTTACTCAGAAAAACCTGCGCAAAAAACCTTTTACCCATCCATTGTTAAGGCAGGTAAACAGTGTTACAAAAATCGTTTTGGAAAAGGATGTGTTACTTAATTTTCCTTACCATTCTTTTGAAAGTGTAATAGATTTATTAAGAGAAGCCGCCATTGACCCGCATGTAGTGAGCATCAAAATTACCTGCTACCGGCTGGCCTCAAAATCAAAAGTAATTAATGCACTTACCAATGCCGTACGCAATGGAAAATATGTAACAGTAATGCTGGAACTGCGGGCCCGCTTTGATGAAGAAGCCAACCTTGAATGGAAAACAGAACTGGAAGAAGCCGGGGTAAAAGTGCTGATTGGGGTTCCCGATTTAAAAGTACATGCAAAGCTTTGCCTGATAAAAAAACGACTTAATAATGTTACCACACATTACGGTTTTGTAAGTACCGGCAACCTGAATGAAAAAACTGCACTGGGTTATGGAGACCATTGCCTGCTTACCTCTGACAGAAATATAATGGCAGATGTAAACCGCATTTTTGCTTACCTGGAACATCCCAAAACAAGAGTAAATCTTTTAAGCGCCTGCAAAACCCTGATGGTAAGTCCGGCGGGCATGAGAAAGCAACTGATGACACTCATAAATAAAGAAATAAAATTTGCTAAAAGTAAAAAACAGGCTTCTGTTATTTTAAAATTAAATTCGCTGAGCGATAAATTATTAATAGAGAAATTATATGAAGCCGCAAAAGCAGGTGTTGAAATAAGGTTGATTATAAGAGGCGTGTGCTGCATGTTTACAGAAAATAAAAAATTTAAAAAACACATTCAGGCCATCAGTATTATTGATGAATACCTGGAACATGCACGGGTATTGATCTTTCATAACGGAGGAGATGAAAAAGTTTTTATATCTTCTGCAGACTGGATGGTACGCAATATTGATCACCGCCTGGAAGCGGCCTGCCCAATACTGGAAAAAAATATCAGGCAGGAAATAATAGACATTATCAACATACAGTTAAACGATAATATTAAAGCCCGTATTTTAGATAATGATCAGGATAACCAGTATGTGAACCCCAGAAACAAAATTAAAATACGCAGCCAGGTAGAAACCTACAATTACCTGTGGCGAAAATTATCCACATAAGCGGCCCGATGTTTATTTTTATGCTTTTCTATAAGTATTTAAACGAAATTTGAAGCAACCAAAAAATAAACAATTTTGATACTGGCGGCAATAGACATAGGAAGCAACGCAGCAAGATTATTAATTACAGAAGTAAACACCCAGGACAATGGCAAGCCTTCTTTTACCAAAATGAACTTAATAAGGGTGCCATTAAGATTAGGGTTTGATGTTTTTGACAACAATACTATTTCCGCCGAAAAAATAGAAATGTTTCTGCAGACCATGCAGGCATTTAAATTTTTGATAAATGCCTATAAAGCAGATGCAGTAAAGGCTTGCGCCACAAGTGCTATGAGGGATGCTACCAATGCAGCCGAAATAATTGCATCAATAAAAAAAGCTACAGGTATTGCCATTGAAGTAATAAGCGGCGATACAGAAGCCAATTTAATATACGAAAATCATGTAGCAGAAAATATGGATACCGATCACAGCTACATGTATATAGATGTTGGCGGTGGCAGTACCGAGATTTCTTTTTTCAGCAACGGGATTTTAGTTTTTAAAAAATCTTTTAATATCGGCACCATACGCCTGCTTAAAAATATGGTAACAGATATTGAATGGGAAGAACTGAAAAATACGCTGAAGGCGGTAACCAAAGGCCACAAAGAAGTGGTAGCCATCGGCAGTGGCGGCAACATCAATAAAATATTTTCGCTCAGCAAAAGAAAAGATGGCAAATCGCTGAACCTGGAATTGTTAAGAGATTATTATAAAGAACTGGGCGCCGTGCCGCTGGAAGAAAGAATTGTAAAATACAGTCTGCGGGCAGACAGAGCCGATGTGATTGTGCCGGCACTGCAGATTTATGTAAATGTAATGCGGTGGGCAGGTGCATTGGAAATTTATGTTCCAAAAATAGGTTTGGCAGACGGCCTGATACAGCATTTATGGGAAGAAGTAAAAGGCAATGATTTACCTGCTTTGCTGGACACAAAAAAAACTTAAGCAATACAAATGAAGCGCCTATATTTTTAATGGCATTAACTGCATTTTAATTATTGGCACAAAAGCTAACAGCTAATACTTTATTTATTTATTTTTACAGCATTAAGCGACTTCCCCGGATTTGTTTTATTCTAATGCAGAGCCATCTCCCCCGCTGTTTATCCAACCAAAATATTCATGCTATGTCCATACATAAAGAAGTAAAAAAAATTACTACAAATACACTGCAGAAAATGAAAACTGCCGGCGAAAAAATTGCTATGATAACCGCATACGATTTTTCTTTTGCAAAACTTTTTGATGCAGCAGGTATTGATATTATTCTGGTAGGCGATAGTGCAAGTAATGTAATGGCAGGCCACGAAACTACTTTGCCTATTACCTTAGACCAGATGATTTATCATGCACAAAGTGTAGTACGTGGTATAGAAAAATGCCTTGTGGTGGTAGATATGCCTTTTGGTTCTTACCAGGGAAATTCAAAAGAAGCCATCACTTCTGCCATAAGAATTATGAAAGAAACCGGTGGCCATTCTATAAAATTAGAAGGCGGCGAAGAAGTAGTGGAATCGGTAAAAAGAATTGTCAGTACGGGGGTTCCCGTTATGGGCCACCTGGGCCTGACACCACAAAGCATTTATAAATTTGGCACCTACACCGTAAGAGCAAAAGAAGAAGAAGAAGCCAGTAAATTAAAAAAGGATGCGCTGCTGCTGCAGGAAGCCGGTTGCTTTGCCATTGTGCTGGAAAAAATTCCAGCTAGCCTGGCAAAAGAAGTGAGTGAAAGTCTTTCCATTCCTACCATTGGAATTGGTGCCGGTGGAGCTTGTGATGGGCAGGTATTGGTAATGCATGATATGCTCGGCATCAATACAACATTTAAACCACGTTTTCTACGTCAGTATTTAAATTTGAATGAGCAAATTACCAGTGCCGTTCAGCATTACATCAGCGATGTAAGAAGTAAAGATTTTCCAAATGAAAATGAGCAGTATTAATTTTACTGCAGATAAAGTAACTGTTGTTACCAACTCCTGCCTCTCAGCAGCATCACAGGTTACCGGCACACCATAATCAGCACCCGGCAGAAGCATTAAGGGTTTAGATAAAACGTACCTTGCATCTCTATTAAAAACAATATTTGTTATGACCGATTTTTTAAAAACATTGAATATCCAGGCCAACAATCACGGCGTTTCTACAGGGTTGTTATGGATAAAATCCAAAGGCGAAAAAATTACTTCCTGCTCCCCCGTTGATGGTAAAGAAATAGCTTCCGTTACCGGCGCAGATAAAAAATCTTATAATGCTGTGGTAGAAAAAGCCCAACAGGCATTTGCAGAATGGCGCTTGTGGCCGGCACCAAAACGTGGCGAAATAGTACGCCAGATCGGGATGGAATTAAGGAAATTTAAAGAGCCACTGGGGCAATTGGTAAGTTTTGAAATGGGCAAAAGCCTGCAGGAAGGTATGGGCGAAGTGCAGGAGATGATTGACATTTGCGATTTTGCTGTAGGCCTCAGCCGCCAGTTGCATGGGCTTACCATGCACAGCGAAAGGCCGGGCCACCGCATGTATGATCAATATCACCCGATGGGTCTGGTAGGCATCATTTCTGCATTTAATTTCCCGGTTGCCGTATGGAGCTGGAATAGTATGCTGGCATGGGTTTGCGGCGATGTCTCCATCTGGAAGCCTAGCGAAAAAACGCCGCTATGCGGTATCGCCTGTCAGAAAATAATTCAAACGGTTTTTAAAAAAAATAATGTACCCGAAGGCGTTAGTGGCCTTATAGTTGGTGGAAGAGATGTAGGCGAATGGATGAGCAACGATACCCGTATCCCGCTTATATCTGCTACGGGCAGCACCCGTATGGGCAAAGCAGTTGGCGCAGCGGTGGGCCAAAGACTGGGCCGCAGCCTGCTGGAATTAGGCGGCAATAATGCCATTATTATTTCGCAGGATGCTGACCTTAAAATTGCTATGGTAGCTGCGGCATTTGGTGCCGTGGGTACAGCCGGGCAGCGCTGCACCAGTACACGCCGTTTAATTATTCATGAAAAAGTTTATAATAAATTTAAGGAGCAATTGGTAAATGCATACAGCCAGTTGAAAATAGGAAACCCTTTGCTGGAAAAAAATCATGTAGGCCCGTTGATAGATAAAGATGCTGTGGCCATGTACCTTGCTGCCATAGAAAAATGCAAAGCAGAAGGAGGCAAATTTATTGTAGATGGCGGCGTACTGAAAGGCAAAGGCTACGAAAGCGGCTGCTATGTAAAACCCTGTATTGCCGAAGCAAAAAACAGTTTTAACATTGTACAGCACGAAACCTTTGCCCCCATTTTGTATATCATGAAATATAAGACAATGGAAGAAGCCATTGCCCTGCAGAACGGTGTGCCACAGGGTTTATCATCTTCCGTAATTACCAATAACCTGCGTGAAGCCGAACTGTTTTTATCGCAGGCAGGCAGCGATTGCGGTATTGCCAATGTAAACATCGGTACTTCCGGCGCAGAAATTGGCGGCGCATTTGGCGGCGAAAAAGAAACTGGCGGCGGCAGGGAAAGCGGCAGCGATGCCTGGAAAGTGTATATGCGCAGGCAAACAAACACTATTAATTACACAGATAAACTGCCGCTGGCACAGGGTATCAGGTTTGATTTATAAAACCATTTTACTTACAGCAGTTTTTTAAAAATAGTTTTGTTTTTTAATATTTCATTTGTTTCCTGATACGCTCAGACTGGCCAACATGCAGGCAGGTTTTAATCTGCGAATCTGCGGCATTATAATATTTTCTCCGTGGAGAATATCGGATACTTATAAAATTTTCTTAATAAATGCCTGCAGGTAATTTATACAATTACAATATCATTATTTTCGCTCTTTAATATTTAATATTTTATGATTAAAATTACAGGATTATTAGTAGCAGCCATGTTTTTTGGCAGTACGGTATTTGCACAGGGAACCATTAAAAAAACGGATCCCGGTTCTGTACCCAACAACTGGTATCAGCTTGATCCCCAAACTACCGGGTACAA
>JANLQE010000022.1:0-3093 GCA_031367625.1 Bacteroidota bacterium | reverse complement strand
AACGTTTTCGCAAGGGGCATTATCACAATGCTGGCAAAGCATTGGTTGAAACACCACATCAGGATTTTGTAAATCGCCGGTAAAATAACGGTCAATTCTCAGCCAATGCATTTCATGGGCCCTTTGTACCTGTATCTTTCCTACAACACTCACATTATTTTCGGCAGTACATGCTACCACGCAGGCACTACAGCCCGTACAGGTATTAAGATCAATACTCATTCCCCATTTGATGCCCGGTTTTGAAAAATTGGGGTACATCGTTGCATCGCTTACAAAATCAGTTTTGCCTTCTGGCGTAATTGCTTTTCTTTCGGTATTCTGCTCTTCCAGTAAAGCTTCGGGGTTGGCAATAAAGCTTGATAAATTAGTTTCATAAACCACCGGGCGGCCTTCTGTAAAACCGTGCACCTGCGTTTGTGCCAAAGCGTAAGTAGCAGCAGTTTTTTCTACTGTTGCAGTGGCATTATATATCATTGTAGCACCATCAAAGCCTACCAACGGGTAAGCATTTTTACCTGCTCCAAAAGCCGCTCTACCTATCCTCTCTAAGTTTGCATCTTTATTTATACTCTCCCTGCCATAGCCCAATGCTACCGCAATAGTGTTATTATTTAAGCCTGGTATAATTAATGCGGCCAACTCCAGGGATTTACCATTTACCGTAACTTTTACCACCGGTTTTTCCGGGTGTACTTCATAAGCATCAGCCTGGCGCTGGTTGGTAGCCACATCTAAACTTAATAATGATTTTGCCATATCGGGGCTCATCATGGCGTAGTTGTCCCAGGTTACTTTTGTAACCGGGTCTGGTAATTCCTGCAACCATGGATTATTAGCCTGGCTGCCGGTACCCATCGAAATTTTTTGATATAAAACAACTTCTACAGCGGCGGATTTTATAGCTGCAATTTTTGCTGCTGCACCTGCTAAGGCGCTGCTGTTAAAGGAGCCTCCGCCCACAGAAGGGCTGGCTGGTTCTATCACACCATCCTGTAAAGCTTTATCCCACAATTCTGCTGTTCCTAATTTTGCTAACCAATAATTTTTATAATAAGTTTCGTATTCGTCCTGTGCAATAGGGTTAGCAGAAGTGGCCACAAGCGTAGATTTATTGGTAGAATCAGTATTTGATGCCAATGTGGTTTTTGAAACTGTTTCACCTGACTGCACGGTAGGCAGACTCCATTTTAATAAACTTGTTTGAAAAGCCCTTGTTTTAAACAATGGATTTATAATGGGCTGTATCAAACTGATATGGCCTGTTTTGGCTTCGGTATCGCCCCAGCTTTCTAACCAGTGGTGAGATGGAAGAATATATTTACAGCGTTCTGCAGTTTCATCCATAGTTATATTAAAGGAAACAGTTACCGGAAGTTTGGCCATTGCATCAGCAAATTTTTTGCCATCAGCATAGCTATATACCGGGTTACAATCATATACAAACAAACCTCCAATACTGCCGGAAGCCATATCTGCAGTTAGTTTCACCATATCTATATCAATACCTTTGCGGATATTGGATGTAGCAGCCCAATTGATAGTAGTGCCATTAGCGCCTATAGCCTCATTGATAGCATTTACTACTAATTGTATGTTGGTATCATTACTTCCGCACACTACAAGGCCGGCACCTTTGCTGCCCATCAATGCCGCAGCGGCTATATCAATTCCTTTGGAAAGCCTGGCATCTGTAATGGCCGGAGCAGTAGCACTACCACCAAGTTTAGCCAGTAAAGCCAATGCAACAGCACCAGTTTCAGAAGGCTTGTGCGTAAAGCGGTCATCGGCATTGCTGCCCGTCATGCTTATCATACTTTCAAAATGAATATGACGGCTTAGTTCGGGCTTATCGTTTTTTATTTTTTTATTCTCAGCATATTGCCTGCTGAATTCTACAGGGCTTAACCAGGTGCCTAAAAAATCTGCCCCAAGGCTAACAATTGTTTTTGCTTTATCAAACTGGTAAGATGGAATAGCTCTTTTACCATAAGAAACTTCATTTGCCAGCAACATTCCGCTATAACTTATGGCATCATATTGTACGTGGCGGCTGCTGGGGTATTTGGTTAAAAAACCCTTTATTAATTCCAGAGTAGAAGGAGAGTGAATGGTAGATGTAAGCAGCACTAATGGTTTGCCTGCAGCGGCTGCAATAGCATCTGCAACCATTTTATCAAATGCATCAAAACTGGTAACCTCTTTAAAATCGTTGCCGCTTTTTTGTAAAGGATGGCGTAAACGGGTAGGGTCATATAAATCCAGTACAGAAGCTTGTGCCTGTGCACTTGTACCGCCTTTTGTTATGGCAGATAATTCGTTACCTTCTATTTTAATTGGCCTGCCATCTCTTTGTTTTACTATTACACTAATAGCATCGCCCCCATTTACATAAGTAGAAGCATAATAATTTGCTACGCCTGGTATAACATTATCGGGCCTTTGCAAATAAGGCACCGCCTTGCGTACAGGCATTTCGCAACTTGCTGCCAAAGCCGCTGCTGCAGTACTAAAACCTACATATTTAAGAAAATCCCTTCTTGGCGTTTTTGCATCCAGCAAACCTTTGCCATCCAACTCTTCCAGCGGCAGCAGCTCTTCCTGAAATTCTTTTTGTGCAGCTTCCTGAAAACGGTCAGACTGATTCAAATCCCCAAAATTTTGCCAGTATTTTTTGTTACTCATAATATGATTATTCGATAATCTTAAAAATGTGCTAATAGTGATAATGTGTTCTGCTAAAAGTTTCTTTCTTCTGCAAAGCGTTTCTCATTATCACATTATCCAATCAGCTTATTATTTTAATAGTGACATTTCTGGCACTCTGTTCCACCAATCGATTCTACAGTTACGCTATCCATTTTATGATTTTTTATATCGTTATGGAATTTTTCGTAAATGCTGTAGAACCTGTTGCCTTCGCCGGTTTCTTTATTTAAGAAATCAACTTTTGTTTCCCTGTGGCAATTAATACACCAGCCCATGCTAAGCTCAGCAAACTGATATACTTCCGGCATTTCCTGTATGTTGCCATGGCAGGTCTGACATTGCTGCTTGCCTACTTTTACGTGCTGGCTATGATTAAAATAAACG
>JANLQE010000370.1:0-5156 GCA_031367625.1 Bacteroidota bacterium | reverse complement strand
GCTTTATATTTTATTATCAATCTAACTGCTGTAATTTCAGAAATCGTTACACAGTTCCAGAAAAGATTTACATCTTTTATACATTTTTAAGCCTGATTCGTTTTAGCGTTTGGGCATGATGGATTTTATATGAATGCTTATTTCCGTGATGAGTTATGGCTTACCATTATTTTCCATTCGCCTTTTACCTTTTTTAATACAGCCGTTGACACACCTTTACGTTTTACTTCTGTATTGTCTTTTGCCACAACAATTACATAGTTGTAAGTTTCTGTTGCAAAAGCATAATTGCCGTCCACCTTTACATCCACTTTATAATCGCTGTATTTAAAAGATTTAAATTCTTTAAATTCCGGGCCCAGGTGGTGTTCTAAATAATGGGCATAATTCCCTTCGCTTCCGCCAGATTCAAAAATTTTTGAGTCTGTAGTAAACAGTTTTTCCGTACCGGTGACATCTAATTTTTCCACCGCAACTTTATATTGGTTTAACACGGCTTTTGCAGCATCGGCTTCTTTATTTTGAGCAAATGATAAAACAGCAGTGAAAAGAATTAATGCAGTGATGAATATTTTTTTCATATTGAATGGTTTATGGTTATTGTAAAGCGAGTCTTTATTTAAAAACAGGCTGAGTGTTAGTTACTTCATATCCTTCATATCATCATGCTTCATTCCTTTCATATCGGCAGCTTTACCTTCTGAAACATTAAAAACAAAATCGCTGGTATATACTTTTCCTTTTGATTGATACTGTATCCATCCACGGTAAACACCGGGCTTATCAAAAGTTGTATGCAGGTCAAACTTGCCACCCTCTACACTTGGGTGTACATGCAAATATTTTTTATCTGCCAGGCTTACCACTACCATGTGCGCTTTTGCACCCAGATAATCTTCCAGGGTATTTACATTTACTTCCTTACCATTCTGCATCATTACACCATTAATATGCATGGGCATATTGGTTAAAAATTTTCCGCCTTCCGGTGTAAGCGAAACAGAAAAACCATCACCACCATCGCCTGTTAATTTATCTGCCCCATACTTTTTTGCAGCAGGTACCGTACCTGCAACGGTTACATTTAAATTATCAACGGTGTGGTTGGCACCGCTTGGTTTATAATCAGCAAACAGCGTGTATTTTCCTGCAAAAGGAAATTTTTCTTTTACGCTGTAAGATCCGTCTGCATTAAGTTCGGGATGGATATGATTGAACCAGCTAAGATCCTCGCTTACCACAATAAGATGTATTTTTTTAGTATGCTCTACATCCAATGCCACGGGTTCTTTATCATTATCTTTTTTCTTTGGCGTCATAGATAAAGTAACTTCCTCATTAGCTTTTGGCGATGCTGGAGTTGCGGTAAATTTCATACTCACATTGCTCGGCAAACGAGCATTATCATTATGTTCCAGCTTCATGCCGCATTTAGGGCAGGTGTCGCCTTCTTTGCCGGTAACTTCCGGGTGCATTGGGCAGGCATAAATATGATCTTCGCTGTGTGTTGCCGCTGTAGTTGCAGTAGAATCTGTTGTAACCGTTTTTGTCTGGCTGCTGTTGTTGCAGGCAGCAAAAAAACTTACTGTACCAATGGCAATAACAGCAGTTGAAATTTTGAATACTCTTTTCATTTTTTTATTGATTTTTATCTAAAAATTTATTGGTAAAAAATATTACATTTTCATATCGCTATCTTTTGTAGCGGATTTCTTTTGCTTCATTGCTTTTAAGTTCATTCCGCATACCGGGCATTTTCCTGCTTTGTCATACATTTTATCTCCTTCGCATTTCATTGGGCATTGATACATTGCAGCGGTTACATTTTGTTTTGCTGCCGATTTTAAATCCATATTACACACCGGGCATTTGCCTGCTTTGGCGTAGGTTTTATCTCCTTCGCATTTCATGGGGCATTGATATGCCATTGCATGCTGGTGTTTTACAGTTTTACTTTTTTTAGTTTGTGCATTTACTGTGCTTATACAGAAAATTGCTGCGATGACCATCATGGCTGATTTTAAATGTTTCATTGTTTTGTTTTTTATTGGTGATAAATATTTACTGATTTAAATAAATTGTTTTCATTTGATATACCCCGGTTGTTACAACCCTTTCGCCTTCTTCCACCCCTTTTAGTATGGTTGTGTATTGCCCGTTGGTATTGCCTTTGCTGATATAACTTATGCTGTATTGCTCTGCCTTATCTTTTACAAATACTGCCGGCTTACCATTTATTTCTGCAACAGCACCGTTGGGCACTACCAACTGCGTAGAAACATTTTTAGAAAAAAGATACAGGTTAATGCTTTCGCCAATTTTAAATTGCCCCTTAGGATTTACAATTTCAAAAATCACTTTCTGCGATTGGTTGGCAGCATTTACTTCCTGTGCAGTGGAGATTAATTTTAATTGATACTGCGTAGTATCCGCTTTATTAGTAGAGGAAGTGGTTATTTTATCTAAGCTTTTTAATTGTATTGCATCGGCGGCAAAGGCCTGTGCTTCTACAAAAACTTTATTAAGGTTTGTAACTTCCATTAGAGTTTCCCCACTGTTAATTACAGAACCCACTGCATAATTATAGTTGCCCACAATACCGCTGATAGGGGAAGACAAATTAAAATATTTTGCTCCCTGAACTTTTTGCAACGGAATGTTTTGGTACAGCGACCTGTTTTTTTCTGCCTGCTCTAATCTTGCTTTGGCTTCTGTAATATCTTTTTTTGCCGCAATATCTGCTATCTTCATCAGCCGGTCGTATTGAATTTTTGCAGCCGTATATTGTGCTTCTGCTTCATTTCGTTTTGCCTTCCAGTCGCTGTTTTGTGCGGTGATGCTGGATTGTGTACCGGCATCAATGGTTTGTTCTACCACAGCAATCACCTGGCCTGCGCTAACCATTTGCCCCGGGTTTGTTTTTAACGAAATTATTTTTCCGGTTTGCGGCGATTGTATAACAGCTTTTCCTTGCGGTGATGCTACCACAGTACCCAATACCAGAGTTGATTGATTAAAATTGCCGGGTTCAATTTTTTGTGTAAGAATATTAAAGAGAAATTGAGATTCTTTTTCCACTATAAAAGTGGTGGATAAAGATCCACCTGTTTTGCCGGCAGCGTTATCATCTTCACCACCATGCGCCGAAGCAGTATTGTATATGGACGTGGGTAAAAAGAGAAATAAAATAATAATACCTGCCGATACTCTTCGGGTAGTTTTTTTCATTATAAAAAACATCAGCAGCATCCCAGCCAATAATCCCGCAGTTATATAAAACCAGGTGCTTTGATACCAGTGTTTAATAACCACTGCTTCCTCATGAGCAATTGGTAATTGTTTTCCTGTTTCAATATTTTTTATTAAAATTAAATCCGGGCCTAAAGATGAATTTATATTGACCGTAAAATTGTATGATTTTTTTTCTGGAAAAATGCCTTTAACTTCATACAGCCCTTTGTCTGCCTGCTTTACGGTGAGTTTAATATTTGGATTATCCTCCACGGTAATCTGCACAGAAGCACTATCAACGGGTGCATTGGTATTAAAATTACTTACATATAATTTAAGCGTTGCTTCCTTACCGGGCGTTATGGGCTGATACTTAAACAGCAGTTCATATAAATCAGAACCAGCCTGGCTGCTGAAATAAGTAGCTGCTTTTGCTGCCGGGGCTTTTGCATCCCCATGGTCTTCGCCACCATGCGCAAATAAGCTGAAAGGAATCAACAGAAAAATAATAATTTTCTTTATCATAATGTTCCGGTTAAATATTTAATAGATAATATACTTTGGTTATAATTTCTGATGGCTTCCAGGTATTTTAATTTTATCGTGTAAGCATCATTTAGATTTCTTAAGTAGTTGATATAATCATTTTCACCGCTTTCTAAAAAGCGCTTTGAAGTAGTAATTATTTCATCGGCTTTTATGGTGCCTGTAGTTTTGTAGTATTGCAGGGATTGGGTATTAATCAACAACTCATTTTGAGCCTGGCTAAGCTGTACAAAAAGCTGTTGTTGCAATCCATTTGTACGTTGCCTGTTTACTTCCAGTTCAGTTTTAGCCGCACTGATATTTCCCTTATATTGCCAAAACCATATTGGCACCGTAATACCAAACCGGAAACGGTTAGCGGTAGGGGTGCTTCTTTCTCCCTGGTTAAAATAGCCAAAGGCCAAGCCAGGCAACGCTTTGTTCTTTTGCAACTGAATGTTTTTTTCGCTGATGCGTTCTGTTTGCCTGTACACCTGAATAGAAGGATTTAAAGTAAGATGTGTACTGTCATTTGCGAAGCTATAATACTGTTGATCGGTATTTAATGGTGCTGCTTTAAACGGTTCATTTAAACCGGCTAAGTATTGAAGCTGGCTATGCAGATTGTTGGTATTTAATAGTGCCTGCAGATATTGGTTATGTATTTCCCCATATTGGGTTTCGGTAAATAATTTTTGCAGATAATTAATTTGCCCCGCATCAAACTGCCGCCCGGCAAAATTGCTGATTCGTTCATAAAGCGTATCCTGTATGTACAATTGTTTTTGTAAAGTATCTGTGTATTGCAACAATAAATACAATTGAGTAACCTGATATTTTACTTCAGCTTCGGTTAGGATCTTTTCTTTTTCAGCCAAACCAATCCTTTGCTTTTGCAATTGATATTGCTTACCATAAACAGAAGGAAATTCTATTGATTGGGTAATGCTTGCAGTATAAAAGTTGCCTGTAGGGCTTTCTGCAAATACCTCGGGATTGGGAAGGTTGAAACTGCCCTTCAATAGCTGCCGCTGCTGAATTACTGCCAGCCCCGCAGCCGAAATATTTTTGCTGTTTTTTACAGCCAGGCTCGCCGCTTCTGCTGCTGAAATTATTTTTTGACTGTGTACAGCAACAGTTGGGAAAAGGCTGATAAAAATTATTAAAATGCGTGCGAACATAAAAAATTGATTACGGTAACTGAATGAAATAACAACTATGCATATTGCAAAGCAGTATTTGTTCAATGTGCAAACACATCAAACACTGTTACAATAATCAAATCCGGAATTGCTGAATGGCTATCAGAATATCAGGGGGAGGAGGATGAAAAAATCTTGCCCTGTCTTTTTGTAGAGAAACTTTGGAAACATTAAAAAAATCAACCCCTAAAAAACTAC
>JANLQE010000361.1:0-3717 GCA_031367625.1 Bacteroidota bacterium | reverse complement strand
TTTTTCCAAGGGCTCATCTTCCCACATCATATTTTCCATATCAGCATTAAGATAATTAAACACGGATGGTTTTAAAATAAAAAACCCTCCATTTATCCACTTGGTTTCGTCTTTTACTTTTTCCTGAAAGGAATCTACATTACCGTCTTTGCCAACCTCCATACCGCCAAAACGTGCATCCAATTGTATTGCCGTAACAGTAGCAATTTTATTATGTGTATTGTGAAATGCCAGCAAATCAGTCAGGTTAATATCACAAACACCATCGCCATAAGTGAGCATAAAATCTTCGTTCCCTATATACTTTTGTACAGCTTTCAACCTGCCAGCAGTTTTTGTTTCAAGTCCTGTTTCTACCAGGGTTACTTTAAACTTTTCGCTGTTGCTGTTGTGAAACTTAACATCATTACTTTCTAAATCAATTGTAAGATCTGCATTGTGTAAAAAATAATTCATGAAATATTCTTTTATTACATAACCTCTATAGCCTAAGCATACAATAAATTCATTGAAGCCATAGCTGCTGTAAATTTTCATAATATGCCACAAAATTGGTTTGCCGCCAATCTCTACCATAGGTTTTGGCCGTGTATCTGTTTCTTCCGAAATACGTGTACCCAAACCGCCTGCAAATATTACTACTTTCATGAATTAAATAATTTTTAAACTGAATATCAATAATTTCGCAAAAATAGTTGATAAATTGTTCCCATCCATATAGTACTACATGTCCACAATAAGAAAAAAAAGTTTAACGGCTACTATCTGGATTTATGCAGGTTTTTTAATTGGCGCCATCAACACTTATTTTTTTACGCACAAAAGCTGTTTAGCACAGACCAGTATGGCCTTACCCGTGTAATGCTGGAGATTAGCCAGTTGATGTTTGCTTTCTCTACACTGGGTGTAACCTCCTACTTATATAAATTTTTTCCCTATTACGAAGACAACCTGGAGCCGAAAAAAAATGACTTACTCTCTGTGGCTTTCCTGGTATCACTTGCAGGTTTTATTATTACCTGCCTGGGCGTATTTTTTTTAGAACCTGTTATTGTTAGAAAATTCAGCACCAATTCCATGCTGTTGGTTCAATACTTTTACCTTACTCTGCCGCTGGCGTTTTGCATTTTAATTTATAATATACTGGAAGCATATTCTTATGGTTTTGAAAAAGGGGTACTCACGAGTTTGCTCAGGGAAACTGTACTGCGTTTATACACGATGGTTATAATCGTTTTAAAAATCTTTAATATCATTTCTTTTAAAACTTTTATCTTTCTTTTTTCTTTTCAATATGCTGTAATTGTGATAGTGCTTGGCATTTACCTGCATAAGCAAAACAAACTCTGGCTTAGTTTTAAAATAAGCCGGGTCACCAGAAAATTCCGGAAAAAGATAATCGCCATACTGGGCCTTACCTTTATTGTAATTGTGGTAAGCGTACTGCGAAGCAGCATAGACGGGCTGGTACTGGCTGCCAAACAAAACCTGGGCAAAGTGGGCATCTTTGGTTTTGCCGCTTATATGGTATCAGTATTGCAGGCACCATTCAGAAGCATTGTAGCCATCACTATTCCCATTTTATCAAGAGCGTGGAAAGAAAAAGATCACAAAGAAATTGAAAAAATATACAAACGCTCGTCCATCAACCTGCTCAGTTTCGCTTTATTTATTTTCTTTTGCATCTGGCTTAATTACACCAATGCCATTCATTTTTTTGGGATCAATCCCGATTATCTTGAAGGTAAATGGGTTTTCTTTTTGCTGGGCATTGTAACTATTATAGAAATGGGGACCGGCGTAAACGGGCAGATAATCGGCACTTCTACCTATTGGCGATTTGAACTCTGGACCAGTTTATTATTAACGGCATTGATTATACCACTCAGTTATTTTCTTACTGTAAAATATGGTATTCTGGGGCCGGCCATTGCAAACCTTGTTTCTTTTAGTATATATAATTTTGTACGCTTTTGGTTTTTATGGAAAAAGTTTTATCTGCAACCCTTCTCCAGAAAAACGGTAGAAGTTATTGTAATTGCTATTGGCGCTTATGCCGTTGCATATATTGCATTTATTAAAGTAGATGGCCTTGTTGCCATGATGGGCAGTACGCTGTTATTTGCGGCATTATTTTTACCCCTTTTGTATGTAAGAAATATTTCGCCTGATGTAAAACCGGTGATAAACAATTTCATAAAAAGATTTAATAGAAAGCAGTAGCGGATAACTTACATTCATATACGTTTGTCACGGGAGTCGAAGCAATATTTTAAGTTTATTATTCAGGTCGGCAAGTTCAGTATTGGTCAGCCTGCCTAAAAGCCCTTTCGCCAATGTTTTGCCCAACGTTGCAATTTTGCTTGTTCTTATCAGCGATTGCTTTCTAAGGCCGTTGGTTGAAGTTGGTAAAAGTTGAACATCAGAAGGCTCTTGCCATTGCAACTGTGTCGTAATAAAACAAACTGTAAGGTCAAGTGAAGTTTCTGCAAGTACAACAGCAGGTCTCAATTTGCTACCGCTCAGGTCTGCAAATGGAAATGTGATTAGTACAATGTCACCCTTAGCCATTGTAAACTTCTTTTAGATCAGCCATAGAATAAATTTCTTCTTCATGTTTCAGGAAGTCAAAAGCGTGGCTTTCAGAAGTCATTTTTTGAATTCCATTTGTCAGTTCCTGTTCTTCATAACGTTTAAAAATAAAATCAGCAAAAGCTGAAATTTCTTCTGCTTTGTCTTCTGGAAGCTGATTAATCGCTTTCAGTGTCCGCTCAATAATAATTTGTTTTGTCATGTCGTAAAAAATTATATCCCAATTTAGTGATTTTTGTTTACATGTTTGATGACCGGCGGCATTGCATTTACATTAGTAGCCGATAACCCTGGCGGCGGTTGCAAACCCCGCAAGCGGTTATTTAAAAACCTGCAACACGGCTTCTATCCTGCTCTTCCGCAGATAAATATTGCAGAAATTTTTTCAATGCTTCCTGCTTTTCAGCATCTAAATTATAATCAATATTTTTTGTGTAATAAGTATGCAGATCATATTCTGCAAATGGATTGGCTGCAACAATTTCATTGATATGCTGCAATCCTTCAGCCGTGGCTTCATTAAAGTTTTTTATAAACTCCGGAGCTAATTTTTTATTGGCTACCCAGGCTGCAAATAAAAATGGCAGCCCCGTCATGGCCCGCCATTCCTGCGCCAGGTCGTAAATGTATTTAGAATGCCGGCGTTGCCGCAATGCCCTGTCTCCAATAACCAATCCTGCAGTAGTTCCTTTAATTGCCTGCTGGTAGCCATTTTCGGTATCAATTAAAACAGGCGAAATTTTCCAGTGATGCTTCAGCAATATTTTTAACAGCTCAGCAGAAGTGCGGCTTTGATAATCCATCAGCACATGGGTAATTTCATTTAGCGGCACATCACTAAATAAACAAACACTGGCCACCGGATTGCTGGCGCCTATTCCATAATCAGAGATTATGTATTGCTCTTTTAAGTTTGGAATTACAGCCACCGGTATCAGGCCAATATCAATTTCATCATTTAATAACTGCGCCGCTATTCTGCTGGGATAATCGGATACCAGTTCAATTTCGTCTTTCATCCGCCCGTTTTCAAAGCCATATACCAGCGGTTTTGTATTTAAATAACTCACGGCCCCCACCCTTATTTTTCTTTCCAATTGCTTTAGGTTAATTTCGCAGCAAAAT
>JANLQE010000184.1:0-14951 GCA_031367625.1 Bacteroidota bacterium | reverse complement strand
TTTATAAAATTCACTTTCAGGATATTGGCCCACTACATCTTTTGTAATAAATTTTTTACAGCCTGCCATGCTCAAAAACAAAAACAGTATTGATAATATATTTATGATATTTTGTTTCATACGCAATTGATTTAATTTAACCTCAACCCCCAACCACTCTCCAAAAGTAGCGGGGCTTGAAAACCTTTATGGATAAATGCTGTATTCATTCGTGTAATTAGTATTTATAATTCGTGTTATCATTTCTTCATTAAAAATTTAAATTCAACCCTACAATAAAACTCCGGGCACTGGGATAAGTACCCCAATCAATGCCTGCCGCTACATCTCCACCATAAGTATCTCTTTTTACATTATCACTAATGTGCATTTCGGGATCAAGACCGGTAAATTTTGTAAGGGTCCATAAATTTTGTCCGGTTGCATAAAATCTTAAACTTTTCAGGTGATACCTGCTCACCATTTTTTCGGGAATAGTATATCCTATCTGCACATTTTTTAACCGGAGGTAAGAACCATCTTCGAGGAAACGGCTGGAAGGGTATTTATTATTGGAAGCTCCTTTAAAAGAAACTCTTGGCATTGTATTACTTGTTCCCCCGCCATGCCAACGCTGATCGTAAACCCGTTGCGTTACATTAAAGGCACGGTAAAATCCTTCTATATCCATATTAACCTGCGAGTAGATTTTATTGCCGTACTGGCCCTGAAAGAAAAGGGATAAATCGAAATTCCGGTATTCTAAATTTCCGGTGGCACCATAAGTATATTTTGGAATGGCACTGCCAAGAAAAATCCTGTCGTTTTCATCAATTACTCCATCCCCATTTTGATCTTTAAATTTTACATCTCCCGGCTGAATATTTTTACCCTGGTAAGCGCTGGCGAATACATCTGCTGCATTCTGAAAAATACCTTCCTGCTCGTAAAGGAAAAATGATCCAATAGGGTGACCGACTGTAGTTAAAGTTGCATTATAGTTATTATCTATTCTACCTCCGGCTATCGGCTGGCCGTTACTTAAAGAAATTACTTTATTGGCCAGGGTTGAAAAATTTAAACCAACATTATATTTAAGCAGGTGATCATTATTTTTATAATTAAGGTCCGCTTCCAGGCCTTTATTTTCCACTTTTCCGGCATTCAGATATGGAGCGTTTGCATTACCGCCTATTAATGGCAATGGTATGGGAATAAGCATGTCTGAAGTAGTTTTAATAAAATAATCAACTGTCAGATTTAGTTTATCCTTCCACACTGCTACATCAATACCTGCATCTGCCTGGGTAGAGGATTCCCATTTTACTTTTGAATTACCCAGCTTGGCAATAGTAGATCCGGGATTACTTACCGGCGTTTGGCCAAAAGGATAATTATACAGATTTCCGATAATGGATACAAATCCATAATCAGGTATTTCCTGGTTACCCAATTGTCCGTAACTGCCCCTGATTTTCAATTTAGAGATTGCAGGCAAATGATCCTTTATCCATTTTTCATTATGCGCATTCCAGCCTGCCGAACCGGAAAAAAAAGTACCGTATTTGTTTTCTGGCCCAAAGCGTGATGACCCATCCCGGCGAACATTTGCTGATAACAGGTAAAGGTTACGGTATGAATAATTCGCATTTCCAAAAAGAGAAAAAAGCGCTGATTCACTCTGCCCTTCAAATGAAGTGGTAGAACCTGGTAATCCATTACCATTGCCTACATTACCATTGCCTATATACCTGAACCTTGCGGTTTGATTTGCAAAATCACGGTCAGTGCCTCCATGTATATTATTTTTATTACTGATTGCTTCTGTACCTGCAAGCACTGTTATATTATGAATAGTATTAAATGTTTTATTATAACTAAGGGTATTGTTCCAAACAAGATTGGTGTTTGTAGAAGTACTTACCGTAAGTCTGCTGGGATTATTTATGCGCAGGTTGGTGCCATAATTTTCATCAAAACGTTTATCATTATTTATAATCGCATCTAACCCTATGTCCGATTTAAATTTCAAATTTTTAGTAATCTTGTACTCTGCATATAAGTTTGAAAATACCCGGTACTGAATTTCTTTATTATCTGTTTTATTTGCCAAAGCAACGGGGTTATATCCATCTCCAAAAAAACCAGGGTAGGCAGGAAGATCAGAATAAATACTGGCACTATCATATACCGGTATGGCCGGTGTGCGGAATAATGCATACCTGACTACGCTGCCACCATTGCCGCCATATCCATCACCGGAGCTTCCTATTATATTTTTTTTAGAATAGGAGATATTGATGTTATTGGCTATGCTTAATTTATCAGTGAGATCAATATTCAGTTTAGATAATAATGAATACCGCTCATAGAAAGAATTAAGTATAATACCATCCTGTTTAAAATAATTTGCTGAAATATAGTAGAGTGTTTTTTCTCCGCCGCCCCTTACAGATAACTGATGGCTTTTAATCTGCCCCTTTTGAAAAATAGCTTTTAGCCAGTCCGTATTGGCAACATTAATAGTAGCAGGAATTTTTGGGCGTATCAGTGCAGGGTTTGTAACCCCGGCATTATCATTATCAGCAGCTTCATTATATAATTCTACATACTGTGCCGTATTGGCCATTTTGGGAAGTGTGCCATGAGATTGAAAACCGCCGTACCCGGAATAATTAAATTGTGGCTTGCCCCTTTTACCGGTTTTTGTTGTAATAAGCACTACCCCATTAGCCGCACGTGAACCATATATAGCTGCTGAAGATGCATCCTTTAAAACCGTTATAGATTCAATATCATTTGCAGAAAGAAAATTAATACCATCCTTGGTAGGTACACCATCTACAATAAAAAGAGGATTATTATCATTGATAGTTCCTACCCCTCTTATTCTTACCACAACGCCATCGCCTGGCTGCCCGCTATTTTGCGTTATTCTTACGCCTGGCACTTTGCCCTGTAAGGCCTGATCTACACTAAGCACTGGCAATTTAGAAATGCCTCCTACATTAACCACCGACACCGCACCCGTAAGATCGGCACGTTTGCGGGTTTGGTATCCCACAACTATTACTTCATTCATATCCCGGCTTTCCAACACCATGCTGATCTTTACTACAGCCTGTCCATTTATTTTTACCTCCTGCGTTTGATAGCCCACAGTAGAAAATATTAATATGCCATTATCAGGAGCATCTATTAAAAAATTACCTTCGGCATTTGTTTGTACAGCCAGTTTTGAATTTTTAACTGATACCGTTACACCGCTTAAAGGTGAGCCATCCGGGCCTGTAACAACACCTTTTACCGGAATATTTATTTGCCTTTTTTTTATTTCTGATGCTGTTGCATTTACTAAAATCAAATGAACTTTTTCAGTAAAACGAAGACCGGTTTGTTTTGTAATTTCAGTCAGCACTTTTTTTAACCGCTGTGGCCCCGTTGCCAGCTTTATTTCTTTTGAAAGATTTATGTCATTTTCATCATAAACGAATGAGTAAAGAGTCTGTTTTTCTATAAGCGTAAATATGCTCTGCAACTTTGCGTTGCTGCTGTTTATTACCACATACACCTCATTTAAAAAAGGTATTTTAAAATTATGTGCCTGAGAAACTGCACACCAAAAAAACAAGAAAGTGCTTAAAGTAATTCTTGTTAAAAAGAAATTTTTAGTATCACTTATTTTCATGGCCGTCTTTTTTAATGCTTAATTAGTAATAAAAATGGAATCTCCCAGCACTTTGTTTTTTAAATTTTTAATCAGGCAAATATTTTCGATGATTTCTTTTGCAGAAGTATTTTTAAACTCTCCGGTAAAGCGCCAGTTCTTTTTAGTGCTGTGATTAATAACAGTTTTGCCAAAACTATTTTTTATACGGGCTGCAATTTCTTCAAAACTGTTCTGGCGAAAACTAATATTGAATATAGCGGGGATGGAGTTTTTGTAAAAATGTTTATCCCGAAAAACATAAGTAGCTTTTTCATGGGGAGAGAGTAATATCGCATCAGGAGATCCGGCTGCGGTATCTTCAATTTCTACTCTTACTTTACCTTTTAATAATTCTACCACTACGGCCGAATCCCCAGGCTTTTTTATATTGAATATTGTACCTAATACGGTTGTAACAATATTTTCAGAATGTACTTTAAAAGGAAAATGTTCATTTCTTTTTACATTAAAGCTGGCTTCTCCCTGTAGATAAACCTGCCGGTTTTTGCCTTTAAAAGATAATGGATACTGTAGCGTACTATTGGGCGCAAGCGTTACTATGGTGCTATCGCTGAGGATAAAAGTAATAGGGCTATTTCCACTATTTGCAGTCTGGTTTACAGGAATAATTTTGTTTTCCCGGGGTTGTGTAAGTAAATACGCTGCTCCTGAGGCGCATATTAAAAAAACTATGATTAGATATGGTATAGTTCTGTTTTTTCTACGATACGGTTGAGAAGTGTTATTCCCGTTTAATAAGCTAAACAGTTTATCAGGCTCTTTTTTATTGATAGCAGTTTTTATTTTTTCAAATTCATGCAGGTATTCCTTTTCATTTAAAGTCAATGAAAAGGACTGAATTATCTGACCTGCTTCTTTTGCCATTACTCTTTTAGATGGATTTTTTATCAGCCATTGCTCCCAAAAATTTCTATCCTTTTCATTTAAGCTAAAATGATAGTTAATAAAAGATTCGTCTGCCGTAAAATCTTCGACCTTATATTCTTCAAAAAATTTTTTATTCATAATTGGTTTATCCGGAAGTGATAAAAATATTAATACTTACTGCTACATTATATAGTGCAGTAATTATTTGTTTTTTACCGGCTATTTATAAATTATTTTATAAACAGTTGTAAATACAGAAAAATAACGGGAATAAATTAAGCATGTTGAGCCATGCGGATATCTTCACGAAGCTTGAGTATAGTGAGATAAATTGTGTTGTAAACGGTACGTGTAGTTAAAGCAGTTCTATCAGCAATTTCAGCGTAGCTGAGATTTTCAAAAAATTTAAGTCTTATAATTTCCAATTGTTTTTTTGTAAGATGACTTAATGCCCTGGCAAGATTTTGTTTTTTTTCTTCTGTTTCCTGAAAAGCAATCAGTAAATCTTCGTAAGAAAGTTCATTGTGCTCTACCAGACCTGAAAAACTTTCGGAAGCTTTATCTTTTATAATGCGGGATTGAATGCGGCTGATTTTTCTGCGAAGCCATGTACAAAGGTAGGAGTGTACATTTTGCACATCTTTGTTAAGAGAAACTCTCGTGTTCCATATTTCAAGAAACATTTCCTGTATGCAATCTTTAGTAAGTTCCTTATCGCCTGTTAAACTAAATCCATAAGAGAAGAGGATATTATAGTTATCCTTATAAATATTTAAAAAGGCAATTTTACAGCCTTCCTGCATTATTTTCCAATTATTTTCCATTTGCAAGTTCATTTTTATCATTTGATAAAAAATGCAGATAACACCATAAATCGGCCAATACAAGATAAATAAATTCATCCGCTAACCGTTTTTTATTTTTTAAAAGGTTTTTGATAAAATACCTCAGAAAATAACTTTGCTTATCAGCAAAAATTCAGGTTTGCAAAGGCGGTTCCTCAATAAAAAATTGTTGCTCTTAAAAATCGTATTTGTATTTAACGGGGTGGGTGAATGATTGGAAATAGCAGCCGTATTTGCTGAGGTAAGGCTGGTAAAGGGCTTAAAGAGTGGGCAATAAAAAAAGCTGCCCAAAGGCAGCTTTTTAAAACTTAAAACAAACAAACTATTTTTTAGGCATCAGCACTGCATCAATTATATGCGTAACGCCATTGCTTGATACTGCATCAGCAATGGTAACGTTGGCACCATTTATCATCACTTTACCATCTTTTACAGATACGGTAAGTTCCTGGCCCTGCACAGTTTTTAATTTCTGGCCGTCTTTTAAATCAGCGGCTTTAAGCATACCTGGTACTACATGATAAGTAAGCACTTTGGTAAGATCTGCTTTCATAGCAGGCTTTAATAAATTATCTACAGTACCTGCGGGTAATTTAGCAAACGCTTCGTTTGTGGGAGCAAATACAGTAAAAGGGCCTGCGCCGCTTAATGTTTCTGCAAGGCCTGCTGCTTTTACTGCGGCAACCAAAGTGGTATGGTCTGCAGAATTAGCGGCATTTTCTACAATATTTTTTGAAGTTACCATTTTAGCTCCGCCCACCATTACGCCTTGTTCATCAGCCATTTTGTTATCCATTTTTGGTTGGTCAGCCATTTTAGTGCTGCTGCTATCCATAGTAGTAACCTCTGTAGTTTTGCTTTTATCTCCATCAGTACATGATGTAAAAGTGAATACTGAGGCAGAAGCCATCATTAAGAAAGAAAAAAGATTCTTTTTCATAAAATTTAATTTAAAGTTTGATTGTTTAATTTTTAAGAGTGTTTAACGTACGAAAGATTTTAAAGTTTGGATTTAAGTAATTTTATTATCCGCGTTCCATCAAACAGCTATTGTATGTGTTTATACAATAATGTATTAACACAAGCGTTAGCATTAAATAAAAAACAATATCCATGAGCAATAACCATTCTTATTACACTCACCCTGTAGTGCAGGCAGTAAAAAATCTATTCAGCAGGCTTAGGCAAAACCCGGAAATTTACCCAATAAAATATTATAAAAAAGGCCAGCGTTTCAGAAGAAACTGGAAATCGCCGATGGTAAAATAAGCGGTAAAATGCGGAAATTACTAATAAATAAATTCCGCATAAACACTCTTGATAAAGATAATGCGGCGTATTATTTTTGATATTCTTAAATCCAAATTCTAATATGAAAAAAAATGAACCCAACAACTTAACCCTTTCTGCAATGGCAAAATTTTTGACTAATGCAATCAACAGTTTGTTTTTCTCTAACAACAGCAGAGATTTTCAACGGTTGAAAAGTTTTATTGCTTCTTAGCAGGTACTGCTTACCCTTCTTCCTTACGGATCCCTTATGCTTTACGGCTTAAGGGTTTTTTTTAGCTGAATAAATACTCTACATCCGATTTAGTGAGGGATTTTACAAACCCGGTATCATCTGCAATTAATTCTCTTGCAAGTACTTTTTTACGTTCCTGCAGTTGCAGTATTTTATCTTCAATAGTATCTATACAAATCATACGGTAAGCAAAAATATTTTTTGTTTGCCCAATACGGTGTGTACGGTCTATGGCCTGTTGCTCTACAGCCGGGTTCCACCAGGGATCTACAATATATACATAATCGGCTGCGGTAAGGTTTAAGCCTACGCCGCCTGCCTTTAAAGAAATAAGAAAAACCCTGCAGTCATCCTTGTTCTGAAAATTCTGTATAGCTTTTTCCCTGTCCGGGGCAGATGTACTTCCATCAAAATATTCATAAGGAATATTCTGCTCTATCAGTTTAGCTTTTATTAATGCCAGCATTCCCAGAAACTGAGAAAAGATAAGGGCTTTATGTTCTCCGATATTCTCCGATATTTCTCTTGCCAGTTCATCCAGCTTTATTGAATGATTGGGATATTTTTCTTCTTCATTTAGTATGGCAGGGCTATCGCAAATCTGCCGCAATTTCATCAATCCCTGTAAAATCGTTAGTTGAGATCTGTCAATTCCCTGCTCGTCAATCGTTCCTAAAATTTTATCCCGGTAACTGTTGCGGTAAGCATCATAAATTTTACGCTGTTCTTTTTCCATTTCGCAAAAAAGAATTGTTTCAGTTTTGTCTGGTAAATCTTTTGCTACCTGCTCTTTGGTACGCCTTAAAATAAATGGGTAAAGGAGTTTACGTAAATGATCTTTTTGGTCCTTCTCACCAAATTTATCTATTGGGGTGGCAAATTCATTTCTAAAAAATTCCATTGTACCCAGCAGGCCCGGATTTAAGAAATTCATTTGGGCAAAAATATCAAAAGTATTATTCTGCAGGGGGGTACCGCTCATGCACAAACGATTTTTAGCATTTAGCAAAGAGGCGGCTTTGGTAACTTTTGAAGAAGGATTTTTTATAGCCTGGCTTTCGTCCAGAATTACATAATCAAAATATATTTTCAACAGCATCTGTATATCGCTTCTTAAAGTACCGTAAGTGGTAATGATAATATTGTGCTGCTGCAATTCATCAGGATTGCGGCTGCGGGTATTGCCATGATGTATATGGTAGGTAAGTGAAGGAGTAAACTTTTTTACTTCATTTTGCCAGTTGTAAATAAGGGTAGTGGGGCAAACCACAATTGCCTTTAACCCTTTGTAAGTATTCTTATAAAAATCCAGCATACTCAGGGCCTGCACCGTTTTACCAAGCCCCATATCATCTGCCAGAATACCGCCCCAGCCCACATCATTTAAGTAACTGAGCCACTGGTAACCAGCCACCTGATAAGGCCTTAATATATGCTCCAATTCTGCAGGTGCTGCTATTTCAGGAATATTTTTAAACTCTCTTAACCGCTCATATTTTTCATCCAGGGCAAAGCTCATTTCTTCTTCGTTGCGGTTTTCATACAGATCATCAATAACACTCATGTGGTATTTAGAAAGCCTCAGCTTATCTGTTCTGCCATCGCCCACTTTAAAAAGCAGTGCATATTTTTTCAGCCATTCATCCGGTAATATTCCAAGGGTGCCATCACCTAACTGTACAAAAGACTGCTTGCCTGCCAGCGCTTTCTTTATATCGCTGATGCCTACCCGCTGCTCGCCAAATTCAATTTCTACTTTTGCATCAAACCAATCCAGGCCGCTGCTTACGTGTATATGTGTACTGGGCCTGGCCGTATTAAACCTAAAGTTTTTTAATGCCTCAAAACCAAATACCGGCACTTTCATTTCCTTCATGGCATCTACAAATAAAAAGAACCAGTTGTTGCGAAGCACATCTGCCCCTTTTAAAACCAGGCTACCGCTTTCCTGCTGGCGGATGAACAGTGAATGAAGATTTTCCATTTTATGCATAAAGGCTTCTTCGGCTTCTTTATTGCGTTTAATGATAAGAATTTTGTCTCCGTCGGGAATGGTGATGGTTTCTTTATCTGCAGGCCTTGTATCAAATCCCTTGTAACTGTATATTGGTTGAAACACAAGGTAGTCGCCTCTTTCCTGCAACATTAATTTAATTTCGGGAACACCGCTTTTTATTTCTTTTACCAAACTCCTGTCAAATTCTACCTGGTATTCTTTGGTGAGTGGCAGAATAATTTTCTGCATTTTTTCGGCCCAGTTATTTTTACTTAATTCAATATTACCATCTTTAATAAACTTTTCTGCCTGCAGTACATCTTCAGGTTTTTGCCATAAATAAAGTACATGGTTATATAAAAAAACAAGGCTGCTTTTACACTCGTTTTCGGAAAATGAAATAATATCGCCCTGCAGTTTTACCATGCAGGCTATTTCAAAATGGTTGTTTTTTGCTATCACCTTAAATACCGGCGAAATAAACTGGTTACTTATTTCTACTTCTACCAGGTTAGCTGTTTTAAAAGATTTTGTAATAGGCAGTTGAAAAATAAATGTGTTTTTTGACTGCTCCTCAAAAAGCTTTTTTAGTTTAGGGTGCAGGTACTCTGTTATTAATGATTTTGTTTCTTCGGGCAAATCGTCCCCGTCTGTATGAATAATATTTTCCCAGATGCCGCTGAAAGGAGAGTTGCGGTTTAGGTATTTATTTACTTCGGTATCCTGCAGTTTTCTTACCTGCTGAAAAAGCTGTTTATCTTCTTCATTAAAAATATCGGTATTTACAAACTTGGTAAGATCCAGCTTTTCTATTTTGTCTATATAGTTTTTATTTTCTTCGTCAGCCTCACCCTGCAGGGCATCTAACCTAAAACAGGGATATAGTTTTTCATTAAAATTAAAAGCCAGACCCAGCCGGGTATTTTTTTCCTGTACTATTGTTTCTACATCAACAGGTTGCTGTGGTTGCATAAAAGGCAGTGCTGGTCTGTAAGCAGCAGTTACAGGTTGAGCTACTACTCTTTTAATAGAGTTGTCCAGCAGGGTTAAAAACGGTTTGCCTTCTTTATAAATAAATGTAAATTTTCCGTTAAGGTCATCCTGCAGACTGTAGCCATAGATCTGCAGCAGCTTATTTTTTTCTTTATCCCAGTTTCTTATACTGTCAAAATAGTTGGGGCCATAGTTATGCAGCAATTGCAAAAACAATAAAGTTTTATGTTCACAAAGCGGGTGCATGGCTTCGCTGCATATACACGAGGTATCAAAATTTCGTTCATCATTTTTTTGAATAACCAACGGATATACATTCCCGTTGTATGCCAGTTCTGCCTCCACTCTTTCGTCTGCAGCTTTTAAAATAGTGGCTTTGGTAGTACGGAGCAGGGTTTCTGCTTCCTGAAAAATAGATGGAGATGAAAGCATCTTAATCATCTTAAGTTCTATATGCTTCATTTTGGCAACGGTGTGCCGCTGATTGTACTGAATGGCATTGCTTAGCAGCAGGTTTTTATCTACCATATCCTGCAGGCGAAATAACGCTGCTGCTTCGTGCCGGCAAATTTCGCCCAGGTTGTAAGGGCATCCGCAGCGGAGGCTCATTAGTTTTGCATCGGCATATTTTTGAATATATACTTTATAAAAAGTACTGTAACTGTCATCTTTAACCCGAAAAACAATGCTGCTCATCAGTTCATCATGCTCAACAAGTTCTACAAATCCGAGCGCATGAATTTTTTTGCCACGGCGAATAACTTCGTCGGTTCCATTATTGTAAATATGTTTAATCAGGTGAGGTAGTGCCAAATTGCAGAATGTTTTTTTAAAAGAATATATTCAATTGCACTTAACCTTTACAGTAAGTAGCTATGCAATGCAAAGCGGTTCAGAAAAGAGCAATTTGCAAAAGTAAAGGAAAATTATTGAGCCCCGGAGTAGAAAAGGAAAGTTTGTGGAGAAATAGCTGTTAAATACAAGTTATCCGTTATTGTGTGTACGCTTTAGGCCGATTATAAATAATTATTTATGAAGCGGATGACTATTACAAATCATATCCCTGTACTTATCAGTTTGCCATCCGTATATAATGGAAGCACATTGGCACTATCAGGGGTAAGGCAATAGCGGATATCTTTTTGGAGGCCATAATTTGCAAGCCGGTGATAATGGGAGGCATTATGATTTTTCATAAAAGCATACATATCTTCTTTAGCTTGAAGATATATGCTGTGTGCCATCTGCGATGAATCGCAATCTATACTAAAATGCTCCTGAATATTTTGTATTACAGCCCCGGCAAATAAAGTGTCTTCTATATTTATTTTATCTTTCCAGGCGGCGCAGGCAAGTATTACATTTTCATTTTTTTTTACGAGGTGGCTGCACACCGCTGAGAGATTGGGAAAGGAGCCTGTAATAATTTCTTTGGCTCCTTTATCTAAAGCCATGTGCAGTAATTTGGTGCCATTGGTAGTAGTAAGTACCAGCGTTTTGCCCGCAATAAACTGTTTAGAATATTCGAAAGGCGAATTTCCATTCACCAGTCCTTCGGCAATTTTGCCATCTCTTTCGCCTGCTGTGATGGCATCAATCTGTTTACCTGTGCTTATACATTCCGCTACACTGTCTACAGGCACAATTGCATTGGCACCATTGTGTAATGCAGTGGCAATGGTGGATGTAGCCCTTAATACATCAATAATTACCACTATGCTGCTGCTTACATCATACAGATTTATGAGGGCAGGAGAAAGGCAGGTAAATAATGAAGGTTTATTAATAACAGGCATAAAAAATTAAATTATTTTTTAAACAAAAGGAATTTTTACCACTTTGGCTTTAAGCAAAGTCTGGCGAACCTTTATAAAAATTTCGGTATCTATTGCTGCATATTTAGCATCTACATAACCCATCCCTATGGCTTTATTTAAACTGGGCGATTGTGTGCCGGAAGTTACCCTGCCGATAGTTGCCCCTTCAAAATCTTTTATTTCATAATCGTGGCGGGCAATGCCTTTTTCTATCATTTGGAACCCTACCAGTTTTTTTGATGCTCCTTTTTCTTTTTGCTTTTCAAATATTTCTTTTGAGTTAAAATCTTTGGTAAATTTTGTAATCCATCCGAGGCCTGCTTCCATTGGCGATGTAGTATCGTCTATATCATTTCCATACAGACAAAAGCCCATTTCCAAACGCAGTGTATCTCTTGCGCCCAGCCCAATGGGTTTTATGCCTCCTTTTTTTCCGGCTTCAAAAATGGCATCCCAAATTTTTGTTGCATCATCGCCCTTATCTTCAAAATAAATTTCAACACCACCAGCACCTGTATAACCAGTTGCACTTACCAATACGTTTTCTACACCTGCAAATGTTCCTTTGGTAAAGGTGTAATATTTTAAATTCATGATATCCATTTCGGTAAGTGGCTGCAATATTTTTGTTGCATTGGGGCCCTGTATGGCAAGCAAACATGTTTTATCAGATATATTATGCATCTCCACCTGCTTATCATTAAACTGCTGAATCCAGTTCCAGTCTTTTTCAATATTGCTGGCATTTACCACCAGCATATAGGCATTATTTTCTTCGAGGCAATACACAATTAAATCATCAACAATACCACCATCATTATTGGGCAGGCAACTATACTGTGCTTTACCAACGGTTAATTTTGAAGCGTCGTTACTGGTTATTCTTTGAATAAGATCCAGCGCATGTTCTCCTTTCAAAATAAATTCGCCCATGTGGCTTACATCAAATACACCTGCAGAATTACGCACAGCAGCATGCTCATCGTTAATGCCCGAATAGCTGATGGGCATATTATATCCGGCAAACTCAGCCATTTTAGCACCTAAGTCAATATGTTTTTGTGTGAAGGGTGTGTTTTTCATTAAAGCCAGGTTTTTATGATTAATTATTGAGCTGCAAATGTAAAATAAAAAGTTGAGGGAAGGGGTCATGACGGCTTTAAGCCGTCAGACCCCTAAAAAAAATCCTCCGAAAAATCGGAGGACGTGATTGGTTTCAACTTCAACTCAACTATTGAAACAATTTTTAATTATCTGCTAAAATGTCTTTTAAGTCTTCGCAAATCTGTTTTATTTTTTCACAGGATTCTTCTGAGTTTTTTGTCTTGTCAATTTTTATGCTCAGTTCTCCGGGGTTGGCGTTTATGTGAAAAGTTGTATTATGATCAAGCGTTATTTCTTCATCCATAGAATTTTTTTTAAACGATACGGTACTGTTTTTTAGTAGATGTTCGTTTAAATAAACCTGAACAGCATGCGTTTGATTTCTTTTGTACAACGCATCCATTTCGTATTCATCCTCATCATCTGATACAGAAATTGAAATATTATGGTTATGAAAACAGGATGACATTCCAATAAGTAATACCAACCCAAACCCTGCTGAAATAAAATACATTTTCATTTGATTCATTTTTTTAAACCTGAGAAAATAACTTTAATTAATATTCATCATCGGGTTGTAAACCGGTAACTGAGAGCTTAAAGGAGTTGGCTCTGTATTATTACCAATCTTTTCCAGCTGCTGTTCAATTTTTTGTTTGGCTTTCTCCAATGAATCTTTTATTTTTTGTTTTTCCTTTTCCATGTTCATTTTCAAAGAGTCTATCTTATTCAAGGGTTCTCCGGTGTTGTAGCGGTAGTTATCGTCATTGTTATTGGTAATCACTTCTACGCCGTTGCTGTTAATATTAACTTTTGTGCTGCCCGATCTGCTGGAAGGTGTTCCGTTTAAATTATACAGGCGGCCATCAGCTTTCATAATATACTCAACGCCCGTTTTCCAATCGTTTCCTTCATCTTCCGAATCATAATACCAGTCGCCATTGTTCCAGTCGCTACCTATGTGTACGTTATTAAACCAGCTTATACTTTTATCAATTTTTATTTTTTTACCAACCGGTACATAAATGGTAAGCACCACTCTTTGGTTACGGAATTTGTCTGTTTTATTAATGGCAATTCCTTTGTCCATCAGCAAAACACTGTCTGCCTGTATACCGCTGTAGTGAATTTGTGCTGCATTATTTTCAGCAATGGTTCTCGATCTGCCGGTTGCCATTTTAACAACAGTAACTTTAAAACTGTCGTTAGCCGATTTTAAAATTCTAACATCAACATTATTTACATAGGCCGTATCTTCTTCTATGCCTGCAAAAGGTTCAAACCTTAAAAAACGGCTGTTGCTGTACCTGCCTAATGGCGATTTTGAAGTTATTTCCAACTTATTAACCATTGGGTTAGTTAATGCAATTTCCTGTTCGGTAATAGTTTTGCTGTTATAATTAAAATCTCTGCTGATAGATGAAATTAACAATATAAAGCACACCCAGCCAAGTACCCAGAGTGCGCCAAATGAAAAACCTAAAATATTACCGTGACTTTTTGACCTGGCAATTTTACGAATGATCCAGGTGATGATGCCGATAATAGGAACTGCTATAAAGAGAATTAATGTGCCCCATGCAAACAGATTTTGATAATCGTTATGAATAACAAAATCTTTAAGCGGAAAGAAACCGATTGATATAACAGCCAGTGCAAATAAACTCATAACCAATGCAAACCCTACGCACCCAATAATAAAATAGGCAAATATTTTAATGATCATGGCAATTACATTACCCAAGCCGCCACGGTTACGTTTTGTAAAATTTTTTACATCGCCTGCCACTACATTTGCTTTTTCAGTTATTACAGCCGAAGCGTCTTTACCAAATTTTTCGGCTTTTTTTCCAACGCCTTTCATTTCTTCCATAACCGAAGCCTTAATTGAATTCATATCAACCTTCTCACCTTTCATTTCAAGTTTTTCAGAAGTGGTTGATGCTTCCGGTATTACTATCCATAAAATAATATACACAATAAGTGATGTTGGGCTGAAGGTAAAACGCAATACATCGCCAAAATCCCAAAACCCTCCCCAGTGGCCCCAGCGTGATATAAATGACAGGAAGGGAAGCAGGAACAACACCCTTGG
>JANLQE010000322.1:0-2617 GCA_031367625.1 Bacteroidota bacterium | reverse complement strand
TGTAATTATCTTTTACATAGCAGGGATGCAACCCTATCATTGCTATACATTTTCCGGGGAACTTTTTTTCCAAAGCCAACATAGATTCAATAGCAGTACTGTCAATCCCCGGCAGGTAAAATTGTTGCACCCCTTCTATTGCTGCATTTTTAATTACTTCTTCAATATCAACCGCAAATTCTTCGGAATAAAGATGACAGTGTGTGTCAGTTAAAATCATATTGTATAAAAATTAAATCTAGTCTGCTCCTTAAAATCTCCATTCATAATAATAAATAAAATTGCAATTGAAATTAACTAATAGATTTAAAACAAAATGACTAATTAACAGTGTTATAAACAAGCCTGTGATATAACTCAAAAAATAATGTTAAATAATTATTGTTAATTCAAACACAACGTTGTACATTGCAAACAGTTTTCATAGGGTACGGATTAAAAACGGGCCAGGGTTTCTACCCCGGCCCAATTTTTTTTAACGAAGTGCAGATTCTTTATTGCTGCTTTTTTCTTCATTTTATCCTGCAATTTTTTCAAATTTATAACCCAGTCCGGTAAAATGAGCCAGCACCTTCGGTAACGCAAATTGCATTTTACCCAGCGCTTTTTCACTATCATGAAAAACTACTATTGAACCTTTTCCGGTATGGCTTATTACATTTTGTAAACATTTGGTGTTTGAAATACCTGCGTCAAAATCTCCGCTTAAAACAGTCCACATAATTATTTTAAAACGTTGTTGGTGTTTTAATAAATGTCTTATCTGGCTAAAAGTAATTTTGCCATATGGTGGACGGAAGAGCGCTGAGTTAATTAATTTTTGTGCGGCACTGATATTTTCCAAATACAAATGTTTACTCGTCTTCCATCCATTTAGGTGATTAAATGTGTGATTACCTACTGCATGGCCTTCTTTAATAATACGGCTATACACATCCGGATGCGCTGCTACATTTTTTCCTATGCAAAAAAAAGTTGCCTGAGCATGGTATTTCTTTAACTCATTTAAAACAAACGGAGTAGCTACCGGATGGGGACCATCATCAAAACTGAGGTAAATAATTTTATTTTGGGTGTTTATCTGCCAGGTGCAGGAAGCATATATTTTTTTTAACCATCCCGGTGTTTTACAAAAATAAATCATAACTGTATTTTACTCTTCCATTAATCCAGATTCTTATTTAAAGATGCATACACTCTTCCCTCCAATTACTTTTACAAAACTAAAGCAATCAACAGCATAATATTTAATTGGTAAAAAATACCATAATAACAAAGGGGTATAAAAAAGAGGCTATCATTAAATAGCCTCTTTATAATTTATAAACCTATACTAATCTATCTTACCAACCATATTTGCCGGAACAACCCAGGCATCAAATTCCTCCGGAGTTACATAACCCAGTTTTACTGCCATTTCTTTTAAGGTAGTTCCTTCTTTATGTGCAGTCTGTGCAATCTCGGCAGCCTTGTAATACCCGATTTTTGTGTTGAGTGAAGTAACCAGCATCAGGCTGTTATCAACATGCTTTTTAATATTTGCTTCAATCGGTGCAAGGCCAATAGCGCACTTATCATTGAATGAAACGCAACCATCTCCAATCAGTCTTGCGCTGTGCAAAAAGTTAAAAATCATCACTGGTTTAAAAACGTTTAACTCAAAATGCCCCATGCTGCCACCAATGCCAATGGTAACATCGTTGCCCATTACCTGTGCTGCAATCATGGTTAACGCTTCGCACTGTGTTGGGTTTACTTTACCCGGCATGATAGATGAACCTGGTTCATTATCCGGAATAAAAATTTCGCCAATTCCCGACCGTGGACCGGAAGATAACATACGGATATCGTTGGCTATTTTCATTAAACTTACGGCTACTGTTTTTAAAGCACCATGCGTTTCAACAATGGCATCATGTGCGGCCAGTGCTTCAAATTTATTTTCTGCTGTTATAAATGGCAGCCCTGTCAGCGTTGCAATGTGTTTCGCTACATTTTCTGAATAGCCTTCCGGTGTATTGATGCCTGTACCAACGGCTGTACCACCCAATGCAAGTTCACTTAAATGGGCGAGTGTATTTTTAATGGCTTTTAATCCATGATTTAACTGGGATACATAACCACTAAATTCCTGCCCTACGGTTAAGGGAGTAGCATCCATAAAATGCGTGCGGCCAATCTTTACCACGTGCATATATTCCTTGCTCTTGGCAGCTAACGTATCTCTTAATTTTTCAATACCCGGAATCGTTGTTTCAATTAAAATTTTATAAGCCGCAATATGCATTGCGGTAGGGAACGTATCATTGCTCGATTGTGATTTATTAACATCATCATTGGGATGCAAAAACTTTTCTTTGTCAGCAAGTGTGCCTCCATTTATCACATGACCACGATAGGCTACTACTTCATTCACATTCATATTGCTTTGCGTACCACTGCCGGTTTGCCACACTACCAATGGAAAGTATGCATTTAATTTTCCTTCTAAAATTTCATCGCATGCTTTGCCGATCAGATCAGATTTTTCTTTTGATAATACACCTGCATCCAGGTTGGTTAATGCAGCAGCTTTTTTTAAGTAAGCAAATGCCCTGATGATTTCTTTGGGCATTTT
>JANLQE010000289.1:0-8261 GCA_031367625.1 Bacteroidota bacterium | reverse complement strand
TATCTGGTCGCCAACTAATTTTATCAGTTCATCTACATTCAACTGCGAAGCCAGTGCCTGGCTCACACTGTTTACTGTAATCAGTTCATGCGCCTGCTGTTTGGATTCATTCAGCAGCCTTGTAGTTTCATCAAAGAGCCTTGCATTTTCCAATGCTACACTCATGCTATTGGAAAGTGTGGTTAACAGGTTTATATCAGCATCAGTAAATCCATATTCTTTATCAAGATTTTGTAAGCTGATCATCCCGTTTACTTTTCCACCTGAAATCATGGGGACAACAACTAATGATTTTGGGTGATCGCCAATAAGAATTGTATTATCATACTGGAGGCTCACTTTTTCGTAATCATGGTTGATAACAAATGATTGCCCGGTTTCGATAATTTTTTTTCTGATTCCTTTGGGTTCTCTTGCACCCAATAAGGTTGTATCGCCTTTCTCATAAGCATAGCGATCTTCAATCAGGTTTAATTTAGGGTCATAAGTAACTATGTCAATTACCTGGGCGCTGAAAATCTCACGGATTTTTTCTCCTACCAATTCATAAATACCCTGGATATTCAGTTCTTTAGCCAGCCCCTCCTGCACACTATTAATAACAGCAAGTTCTGCTGTACGCTGTTCTGTTTCTTTCAGCAGTTTGTTGGTTTGATGAAAAAGAGCGGCGCTTTCCAACGCTACACTCATACTGTTGGCAAGCGTGGTGAGTAAACTGACATCAGCATCAGAAAATGCATTTTCCTGGTCAACATTTTGCAGGCTGATAATACCATTTACCTCACCTCTTGAAATAAGCGGAACAAAAAGATTCGCTTTTGATATTTCACCGATAAGCACCTCATTGCCGTATTCCTGCATCTGCTTTTCCATGTCATGGTTAATAAGCAGTACCTGACGTGAATGGATCACATGTTTCCTGAAACCTTTGGGTTCTCTTGGTTCCAATAATGTTCTGTCACCTTTTTCATAAGCATATCGGTCTTCTATCAGGTTATTTGCCTTATCATAAGTTACAATGTCAACTACCTGTGCGTTGAATATCTTGCGAATCTTTTCTCCTACCAGATCATAAATAGACTCCATATCCATTTGCGCCACCAAACCTTCCTGTACGCTGTTGATCACTGCCAGTTCGGAAGTCCGTTGTTCTGTTTCTTTCAGCAGGCGGTTGGTTTCATCAAACAATCTTGCATTTTCCAATGCCACACTCATGCTGTTTGCCAATGTTTCCAGCAGCCGAACATCCGAATCGCTGAAAGCATTTTCAATTTGCATATTCTGCAAACTGATATAGCTATTAACTTTTTCGCCAATGATAAGGGGTACAAAGACACCGGATTTTGTGGGGCTGGTACCCGGCAATGTTTTCAAGCCAAAGCGGGCATAAGCCTCAGCATAATTTGTATTAATAACAATTTTCTGTCGTGTTACAATCAGGTGTTGCCTTAATTTATCATAAGGCCGGGAGGCAGGATAAAACCGTTGTCCATCTTCAATCAGGTATTTGAAATGTTCTGTGGCGGTATCATTATCAAAAGTGGCAATAATAACCGCCTGTGCATTGAACAAGGCACGGATCCTGTCGCCAACAAGATCATAAATAGCCTGCATGTTCAGTTCTTTTGCAAGGCCTTCCTGCACACTGTTTATCACACCCAGTTCTGCTTTTTGCTGTTCGGTTTCTTTCAGCAGGCGGGTGGTTTCATCAAACAGGCGGGCATTTTCAAGGGCTACACCCATACTGTTGGCCAGTGTTTCCAGCAGCCGCACATCAGAATCACTGATAGCATTTTCTCTGTCAATATTTTGAATGCTGATATTGCCGGTAACTTTATCTCCAATAACTAATGGAACATACAAAGCCGACTTTGGATGCTCGGTTCCGGGAATTTTCTTCATCCCAAATGCTTCAGCTACAACTTCAAAATTTTTATTGATCAGGACTTTTTCCTTTGTTTGGATCAGGTGTTTTCTCAACGTATTCAGCGGTCTTGGTACCGGGTAATACCGTTCGCCTTTTTCAATCAGGTAGTTAATGTTTTCAGTTTGTTTTTCATGATCAAAAGTTGCAATACCCACCACCTGTGCATCAAAAAGTTCCCGGATGCGGTTGCCCACCATATCATAAATAGCCTGGATGTCTAATTCTTTTGCAAGCCCCTCCTGCACACTGTTTATTACTGCCAGTTCTGCCGTACGTTGTTCTGTTTCTTTCAGCAACCGGGCGTTTTCCAGTGCCGTGCTCATGCTGTTTGTCAGCGTTTCCAGCAGGCGAACATCCGATTCACTGAAGGCATTCTCTTTATCTACATTTTGCAGGCTGATATAACTGGTAACTTTTTCACCTGTGATTAATGGAACAAATACGCCTGACTTCATATACTTTGTTCCGGGTAACACATCCTTTCCAAACCAGTCAAATGCTGCTTCTGCCGAATCTATTACTACCTTTTGTTTTGTTTGTATAAGGTGTTTCCTTAACTTATCAAGGAGTCTTGGCTTAAGATAAAAGCGTTCCCCGTTTTCAATAGTGTAATGAAAAATTTCGGTATCTGCTTCATGGTCAAAAGTGGCAATGATTACCGCCTGTGCATCAAAAAGCTCCTGTATCCTGTTTCCCACCAGATCGTAAATGGCCTGCATATCCATTTGCCTCACCAGTGCTTCCTGCACACTGTTTATTACAGAGAGTTCCTCTGCCCGTTGTATCAGTTCAGCAGTGCGTTCTGCCAGTTGTTTTTCAAGTTCGGCTATGCGGAATGCGTCTTTGATCATAATAATTATGAATTATTGAAAATGGGCCTTGTTCGTTATTCAGAAAAGGTAATAACTGTTTTCAATGGTGCGGAGCAGGTGCTGCCGGGTTGTAAAATCCCTTTCTAAATATAAATATAATCTTCTGAAACAGCAATCCAATTATTTTTCAAATAAGATACCTGCATTAAACTAACGTGGATGGTTAAGGGTTTCACTTCCGCTATTTGATTATTAAACTGCAATAATTATTTTACCGGCCCCAAATATTGATCATACCAACGCAGTGTTTCTTTTACAAACCCTGTACGTGGCACCAAATGCCAGGGTTCGAAAATGATAAAAACGGTTTCATTTTGTAAATCAGAATTGAGTTTATCATGCCGTTCAAATATGCCTTTGTAAATTGGCCTGATGATGACCCTGCCGCTTTTTAAAATAAAATCAATGCGGCCATTAATAGATTCAGGGTCGTATTTGCAAGCTTGGTTAATCTTACTATTTCGGTACGATTTATCATACTTTAAAAATATAATTATTTTGTACAAATCCGGAATTAGATTCCGGATTCGTCCAAAAACACCTAAAATTTATTACTTGTTTTCTAATTCTTCAATTGTCTTCTTAGCACTTGCCAATCTTATCTTTTTATTCTTCTCCACCAACTTAGCCGTTGCCCATTTTTCTACTTTATGATGAAGCGGAACTAACAAAGCCGCAATACAAACCAATGCCAGCAGCATTAGAATGGGGGAGTGATTCGTTACCCGTTCTAAAAAAGGATGCAGCAATAAATTTAAAAATTCAAACACAATCAGCAAAGCCACTACACCAAAAAATTCTATCAGTTTGGTATTGGTAATAAAACTGCGGCTGAGGAGTAAATAAAGTGTGAGTAAAATAATAATACCAAGAGCTATTAAAGCGAATTGAATATTTTGTTTGCGTTCTTCATTTGTTTTTAATTTTTCTGCTGCTAATTCTTGCTCCTTCATTTCATTTTCAAAAGACATCAATTGTGTTTGCTGAATTGTTTTTGAACTAAACAGGCTATCATTTCCTATTCTGTATATCTCCGAATATTTTAAAGCACTATCGCTGTTATTTGTTTTGTAAATCTCTAAAAGCAGCTTTGCTGGTTTAATACTATAATTGGAGAAGGGAGTATTTTGCACAAAAGCAATGGCTTTTTTTGCATAAACAATGCTTGAATCCTTTTGATTAACATTATTAAAATATTGAGCCTTTGCTGTGTATGCCCAATTCAATTGCTTAGGCGATTTGGTTTTCAATCCTTCTTGTATTGCCATATCATAATAACTTATAGCAAGTGCTGCATTTCCCATTTTGCCATGAATAGCACCAAGATTAATCATCGTATAGCTGATAAAATCATAGTATTTAATCCGCTGCGAAAGTTCATAATCTTTTTGTGCATACATTAAAGCAGAATCAACCTGGTTTATTGCCAGGTAAATTTCAGATAAGTGTTGAAAACCCCAAATTTGTGCCTGCTTGTAGTTTGCTTTCTCAGCTGATTCTATAGAGGCCATATATAAGCTGATACCTTTGGGAAAATCAGACAAGCTTGTGTATATAAGACCCAACATAGAGTTTGAAAGAGCTAACAATTTTTTATTTCCTGTTTGTTCAGCAATTTCTTTTCCTTTTAATGCAAATTCCAAACCTTTTTTCAGGTTACCCGATACTCCATACATTTTACCCATATATGACATCGCATAGGCTTCCCCAATTTTATCCTTATTAATTTGAGAATATTCCAATAATTTTTGAGCATATTTTAATCCTAATAATGGATTTGTTTCTCCAATTATTACTAGTGAACGATAGATAATATCAATACGCATATTATCATCTTTTTCAACAGCAATCTTTTGCAGTATAGTATCTATTCCTCCATTTTGTGCAAAAGCTGTTTGCATACTTGCAATAAAACAAAAAAGGGTTATAATTTTTTTCATAATTTTTTTCTTATTTTTTTAATCTCTTGCAATGATTTTTCAAAGTCATCGGGTAATTTATCCTGCTCTTTTATCGACTTTAATCTAAATAATTCATACTCATTTTCTGCAAAAGCTATTGCTAATTCATGCGATATTTTTCCGGCAGCGGTTAAAATTTCTCTGTCATTTAAAGATAAAAATCCGTTCAGCTTTTCTATCCAGTCTTTCATGTACATAGGTGTACGCCTAAGGGCTTGCCCGGTAGCAAATACAAGGTATTGCTCTACCAGATTATTAAGGGCAAGTAATTCAGTTTCATTTAAATAATTTTTGGCAATACCAACATCTTGCTTTCTGGGTATATCGCCACGCCAATTGGTTAAGCCCATATTTGTTTTAGCATTATCTGCTCTGGATTTTATTATTTCGGCAGCGGTTTGCCCTGTTATAGCCCAGTGCATTTTATTTTGAACAGTTTTAAAAAACAAAATACTTGTTTCAACGGTGGGGTCATAGTCAACACTGGTAGCGTAGATGTCTGTTATTTTTTGATAAAATCTTTTTTCAGAAGTTCTGATATCCTGAATACGTTTTATCAACTCATCAAAATAATCGAAAGGCGTATCTGGGTTTTTCAGCCTTTCATCATCCAGCACAAATCCTTTTACAATATATTCTTTAAGGCGTTGTGTTGCCCATATTCTAAAGTTGGTAGCCACATTCGATTTTATTCTGTAACCCACAGAAATAATTGCATCCAGGTTATATAGTTTTTGATTGCGTTCTACCTGCCGGATTCCTTCTTTTTGAACCTGTAAGAATTCCTTACAAGTTGAACTTTCTGCCAATTCACCTTCTTCATAAATATTTTTAAGGTGAATAGTGATGTTCTGTGGTGTTGTTTGAAAAAGCTCCGCCATTAATTTTTGTGAAAGCCAAACGGTTTCATTTTCTAAACGAACATCTAATTTGGTTTGCCCGTTTTGTGTTTTATAAATGATGATTTGTGAATTACTCATGTGGCGAATTATTTTTTTAATAAATTAGTTATTCTTCTCTAATTCCTCAATCGTTTTTTTAGCACTTGCCAACCGTATTTTTTTATTCTTCTCCACCAACTTAGCCGTAGCCCATTTTTCTACTTTATGATGGAGTGGTACCAATAAAGCTGCAATACAAACTAATGCCAGCAGCATCAACACAGGAGAGTGGTGTGTTATTCTTTCTAAAAAAGGATGCAGCAATAAATTAAGAAATTCAAATACAATCAGCAAAGCAATAACACCTAAAAATTCGATCATTTTAGTATTGGTAATAAAACTGCGACTGAGCAATAAAAAGATAATGACGAATGTGATTATGCTAAAAGCGATTAAAGCGAATTGAATATTTTGTTGCCTTTCTTCTTCTGTTTTTATTTTTTCTGTTTCCATTTCCTGCTGCCGCAATTGTTCCCGGAAACTCATGGCTTCCAGATTCTTTGTTTTTTCCATGCTGAAAAGTGAATCTTTTGCCGTCATAGCCAGGCGGAAGTATTTATTTACGCTGTCTTGTTCTTTTGTTTCTTCAAAACTTTTATACAGATATTCATAAGAACGCAAAGTTTGTTCTTTATAACCTAAAGAGCCTGATAACTGAATGGACAGATGTGCATAGCAGGTTGCACTGTCATATTGTTTTTTACCAAGAAATGCCTGGGCAAAATCATTGTTTACATAGAGAATACCAAATTTATTCTGATTATCTTTTTGCGTTAAATAATATTGCATAGATTTTCGCAAAAAGGGTATTGCAATATCGTACTCTTTAGATGCCATATAATTTTCGGCTACAGTGCTCAGTGAAACAGCAAGATGAGCATAATCTTTCATCTCCTTATCCAGGTTAACAGACTTTTGTGCATACAGCAATCCAGAATCAGGCATTGATGAAAGTGCATAAGCAACACCTAAATCGTTATATGCTCTTGACAAATTATTATTTGCACCAAGGGTTTGTGCCAGGTAAATAACTTTTTTTAAATATTCAAAGGCTTGTTCATAATTTTTAGTGAATACATAGGCTAACCCGATTACATTGTTTGATGACATGATTCCATAGTTGTCTTTACGTTTTTCAAAACGAGATAAAATAGAAAGTCCCATGTTTAATGAAGTGGAATAATCAGATTTGAAAGCCAACACATTTGCAATAAATAATTCTGTATAATCTGCACCAACAACATCATTTTGTTTCTTAAACCAGGAAAGCAGATCCAGGGCATGCACAGTTACCATGCTATCTGCAGTAGAAGCTCTTCCCAGATATGTATTTAAAAATCTTCCTTTTTGCTCATCAGTTTTTGCTGCAAGGTATTTTGCTTTTATGCTATCTGGCAAAGGCTGGCTGAAAGCAATAGTTACACAACAAAAAACAAAAAATAAAATAATTATTTTTTTCATAAATCAGGGTTATAAAAATTTTCTGAAATTTTCTTTATGTACTATTTTAGTTTCGGCACTATATGTTTCGTTAAATAATTTGGGTATTTTAACCTTTGCCTTTTCATTCCATTTTATTTCGAAAGCAGTTATTTTTCCATCTACTTCTTCTACATAGTCTATTTCCTGCTGCTGCACTGTTCTCCAGAAGTAAGATTTAGCTAAACTGTTTTCGTAATTATTTTTTTTCATCCTTTCGCTTATCAAAAAGTTTTCCCACAATGCACCTTTATCCTGCCGTAATGCTAATGCATTAAAATTTCCTATTACCATATTTCTAATACCATTGTCATAAAAATATATTTTTTGATTGGTCTTTATTTCGTTTCTCAAATTGCGGCTAAAACTTTTTAATTTAAAAACTACAAACGCTTTTTCCAATATATCAATGTAATTACTAACCGTATTTTTATCTATACCCAATAATTGCGAAAGCTCATTATAACTTACTTCGTTGCCCATTTGCAATGCCAATGCCTGTAATAATTTTTCTAAAATTTCAGGTTTTCTTATAGTGCTAAACGCTAAAATATCTTTATACAAATAACTGTTCGCCAGTTCTTTTAATACATCAAAAGCTTCACTGGTATGGTTAATAACATCAGGATACATGCCATAAAGTAACCGCATTTCTAATTGCTGCGTTGCTTTTACAAAACCAATATTATCTTCAAACTCTTTCCACGAAATTGGAAACAATTGATACTCCCATTTACGCCCGGTGAGTGGCTCATTTATTTTATTATTTAATTCAAATGCCGATGAACCACTTACCAATAGTTGCACGTTTTTAAACTGGTCGGTAATTATTTTTAGGGTTACGCCAATGTTTTCTATACGTTGTGCTTCATCAATAAATACAATTTTATTTTTACCAATAATACTTTTTAGTTGCTCTGTATTGGGGTTGGTTAACAGGTTTCTTACCGCTGGGTCATCGCCATCTAAAAATAAATGTTGCTCTTTTTCTAATATGGTTTCTATTAATGTTGTTTTACCTACTTGCCTTGGCCCCACAATTATTATTGCTTTTCCTTTGCCAAGTCTGGCTATTATTTGG
>JANLQE010000286.1:0-2906 GCA_031367625.1 Bacteroidota bacterium | reverse complement strand
ACACAACTATGTTGAGCGTTGCTGCTTCTTTGCTGGTGCCAAAAAATATTGCCATGAATAAAGAAAATAGCAAACCTTTTGTGTGCTGTTTTATTCGTCAATTAATCGTCTATGGTAGTTGATTTGCCCTAAATGATATGACAGATGGGTTGTCAAATGAATCAACAGGTATTCAGTAGATGTCTTCTCTTCAAATACCAGGATTGGGTATTCATTTTTCAGGGTGCCTTCATCCAGCTTATCAAGTGATTTGTTAATTAATTTAATTGTTTCGTCTATCTTATCAAGTAATTCTGTACGGGGCACATTTTTTAATGAAAACTCTAAATCCCTTTTCCTTACATAATCTGTTTTTCCTATTTCCTTTCCTATGTAAGTATTTAAATTACCAATTAAATGAAGACAAAGATTGCCTGCTGAATTAGCAATATTCTTTTCAACCCTCCAGATGTTATTTTCATTATTATACAATTCTACTTCTTTCCTTAACCGGTTTAAATCTCTGGTGAATAATATTTTCAGGTGTTCGATTGCCATTTGTTGTCAATTTTTAAATTCCCCTTCAAATACAGTCACTGCTTCTCCATAAATCAATACTTTATCTTCAAGCAGTTCAGTAAACATCATACCTGTTCTTAAAGAAGATTGAAAAGATTTTAATTTATTTTTATTGAGTTTTGCCGCCCAATATTTTGTCAGGAATGTTTGTATGCCACCTGTTACAGGGTCTTCGTTTGTACCTGCCCAGGGCCAAAAATAACGGTAATGAAAATCAAAATCGGGTGTATTGGCTTGAGCAGTTACCAAAACTCCATTTATACCACTGTATGAATTTATTAAAGCCAGAAAATCAGGTCTTAAACCGGCTAATGTATCCGGATTATTTATTTCAATTAAAATGATTTTATTCTTTGGGCTAAATCGTGTGTTTACAGTCTTGTCTATGCCAATGGCATCGAGCATAGATTTTGGAACATCAATTTCGTGAGTTTCATAGACAGGAAACTGCATTACAATTTTACCATCAATTTTCTTAATTTTTAATTCAACATTTTCGCAATTTATGAAATTGATATTTTCAAGAGTTGTAGTGTCAAAAATTATTTTTGAAGATGCTAAAGTGGCGTGTCCGCATAATGGAATTTCTTTTTTTGGTGTGTAAAATCTAATGCTGTAAGTATTATCAGATATTTTTTTGATAAATGCAGTTTCCGAAAAACCAATTTCTGTTGCAATGCTTTGCATAGTCGTGTTGTCTAAATCACTTTCAGTAATACAAACCGCAGCAGGGTTTCCTTTAAATTTTTGATTAGTAAATGAGTCTACAAAATAAGTCTTCATTATTTATGCTTTTGTCTTTCCAGGCATGCAGCCAATGAACAGAGCTTGGCGTTGTTGGGATATTTGAAAAACGTCAGCCCACAACTGAAGCCCAATATTTTTTTAAAAGTTGAAGATATGAACTAAAGTTAAATTATTAACGTCGAGCCGAAACTGAAGATGATAGCGAACTACAGCCCATGTTTCAATGTCCTGCACCAATAACGCCAAACCCATCCTGCTGGACTTTCTGGACTTCATTTAGTCTCAACTTGTTTATATAAGTTTACTACCTCTTCTATAACTACCTTCGGATTTTTGTCCCAAATTTTGTGGTCTGCATTTTTTGCTACAACATATCTATGGTTTTGCATTATCCCAAATGACTTACTGCAATTAATCCACTTTTCTTTCTCATTTTCTTTTATCATTGGCTGAATATTTTCAGCACTTATCATTGTAGTCGGTGTTTTAGAAGTCAAAAATTTATCTGTCATATAAATTGAAGTTGCAGTTAGATTAGATAACACATAATACAAACCTAATTTGTATTTTTTTATCATTTCCCAATCTTCTGATTTAATAGACTTCACAAAATTATCTGACCATTTTTTTGTGAAAAAGCAAGGCGTTGCAATATCTATGCAAACAACACCCTTTACTTTTTTGATGTTTTGGTAAGTAAATAAGGATGCATAATACCCTCCAAAAGAATGACAAACGATGAATATTTTTTTTGAATAGCCTAATTTTTTTAAAGCCAATTCCAAATCTTTTATTTCATTCATGAAACTGATTTTGTTAGTATCAATTTCGCTTTTGCCTAATCCTGCTCTATCATAAGTAATTAATGTAGCATTGGTTTCTTTATGAATGTCCACTAATATTGGTTGCCAAACACTTCCATCATCGCCATTACCTGCCTCAAAAAGTATAGGTGTTCCTTTGCCTTTGAGAATATTGAAATGTAATTTATGTCCACCAACATCTATTAAAGTGTCAATGGTTTGGGCTTTGGCAAGATTAAAGATAATTATGCAAATAAGCGATAGTGTTATTTTTTTCGTCATTTTATTATTAGTAGTGTGTCGCCATAGCCTTGCAGGCAATTCTCAAATATACATAACTCTCAAATTACTTACTCTCTCCAAAGCATTCCTGTATGGCAGAAGATGCGAAGTTTTTTTTTCGCTTCGATAAAAGCCCAACAGCGGTTTGCCGCACAAGAAAGTGCACGATTGTTTCGGTATTAAATGACACAACTGTGTTGAGCGTTGCTGCTTCTTTGCTGGTGCCAAAAAATATTGCCGCTAATACACTGATAAAGAAAATAGCAGGCAGGGTTTTTTGTTTTTTTATTCGTGCATTCGCGGCAAAAATACAACGAACAGGACTTTGTGCTGTGCTGGTATTTATTGAATGTTCAGCCTGAAACCGCAGCCGATTTGAAAAACTGAAGTTGAATAGATAATGTCGAGCTGGATATGAAGTACAATAGAATTACAAATGCCGAATATAACAAGTGTCAGCCCATATTTTGGCAAACCCAATGTTAGTGGCATGTAGTTTGGCGTCAGAGTGCTTGT
>JANLQE010000181.1:0-1833 GCA_031367625.1 Bacteroidota bacterium | reverse complement strand
TTTTTTTTATAAACGCTTTATTTTAATATTCCGGTACCACACTGTATTGCCATGATCCTGCAAAGCTATTCTTCCTTTTTTGAAAGTTCCAAAATCGGGGTAGGCTTTAAACTTACTGCCAGCTACCATTTTTTTCCAGTTATCATCCCATAAAGTAGTGCTAACTACATTCGTTCCATTAAGATATAGATCTAATTTTCCATTCAATGCTTTTACCTCTGCCTGGTTCCATTCGCCGGCAGGTTTTACAGTTTCTGTACTGCAGGCGATAAGGTCATAAAGATCGCCGGCACGGTGTTTTGGTATTTTAGCATCCGGGTGTCCGGCATTATCAAGCACCTGCATTTCGGGCCCTGTTTGCCAAACATATTTATATTTAGACGTGTCTTCATGAATATAAAAAATGACACCACTGTTACCATTGGGCGCAATTTTCCATTCTACTTTTAAATCAAAATTTTCATATTCATCTGCAGTAAGAATATCGCCACCCCGGCTGGTTTGCCAACCTGCTTTTTTTGTAGTATCCAGGTATATACTTCCATCTGCAACTTTCCAGGCTTCCCCCACTGTGGCTTTTCCATAGCTGTGCCAGCCTGCTGTTGTTTTTCCATCAAATAATGATACCCATCCGCTGTCCATTGAAGTTTCTTTTGTTTCTGCAGTAGTGCTGTCTTTAGTGGTGTTTTTTGCTGCCTGCGGATTATTGCAACCTGCTGTTACAATCGCTAATGCACTAAATGCTAATACCCATTTTTTTTTCATGTGTTTATTTTTATTCTTTTAGTAATAAAATATATTTTATCATTTTTTCTGCATCTTCTTTAACAATAGCAGGGTGGGCTGCCATGGATACCTGGCCCCAAACGCCCTGCCCGCCAGCGATAACTTTATTTGCCAGCAGGCTGATGTTCGCTGCATTATTTTCGTATTTTTTTGCAATGGCTCCATAGGCCGGGCCAATAGATGCTTCACTAATTTTATGACAACTGAAACAATCTGATTTTGCTACCAGGTCAAGGCCTGCATCATAATCAGGATTATCAACAGCAGCCGCCGCCGATTTTTTATCTTCCGTTTTTGCAGGTGTTGAATTATTTGACTGGTTGTTGCAGGCCACGCAAAACATGATTACCGATGCAGTTAAAATATATTTTTTCATGTGTGTATTTTACTGTAAAATTAATTCTTTAAAATTATTTTTAATACTATTGACTGCTGATATATAAATTTTTATTGCAGGCCTAATATTTTTTTATTCAGATCATCATCCTTTTTTCCTCCTGCAAAATCATCAAATGCTTTTTCGGTTACGCGTATGATATGATTTTTTATAAATGATGCTCCTTCCCTGGCGCCATCTTCAGGATGTTTGATACAGCATTCCCACTCCATAACTGCCCAGCCGGCATAACCGTATTGCGTTAGTTTGCTAAAGATAGTTTTAAAATCAATTTGTCCATCACCGGGACTGCGGTATCTTCCGGCCCGGTTAAGCCAGCTTTGATAACCACCAAATGTCCCCTGCTTTCCGGTCGCATTAAACTCTGCATCTTTTACATGAAATGCTTTTATTCTCTGGTGATAAAAGTCTATGAATTGTTTATAATCCAGTTGCTGCAAAACAAAATGAGAAGGATCGTACAATAAACAGGCCCTGGCATGATTGTTTACTTTTTCTAAAAACATTTCGTAAGTAATGCCATCAAATAAATCTTCGCCGGGATGAATCTCATAACAAACATCCACACCACAGTCATCAAAATAATTCAGAATAGGCAGCCAGCGGTTTGCCAGTTCAGTAAATCCTTCTTCTACCAACCCATCGGGGCG
>JANLQE010000271.1:0-14706 GCA_031367625.1 Bacteroidota bacterium | reverse complement strand
CTGACCTGGAACACAGGCGTAAAATAAATTTTAATATCGGGCGCTATAATGCTACCGTACCGAAGGGCAAAGAACAATTTGAAAACATTCACCTGGCCAGGGAAAGAGCAAAAAATGTAAAGTGGCGTGCCATAGAAACTCTGGATCAGCAACTGGAAGAATTTGAACTGAACTTCAGCAAACGGGGCGGAAAGGTTATCTGGGCCGAAAACGCAGCCCAGGCAATTGCAGAGATTTTAAAGATCTGCGAAGCGAAAAACTGTAAAACTTTGGTAAAGAGCAAGAGCATGGCCACCGAAGAAATTCACCTGAATGCCGCCATGGAAAAGCATGGTATTGAAAGTATAGAAACTGATCTTGGAGAATATATTCAGCAATTAGATGGCGAAGCGCCTTACCATATTGTAACACCGGCCATGCACAAAAGCAAAGAGGATGTGGCCAAATTATTTGCAGAAAAGTTAGGTACTGATCCAAATCTTACACCCCAGCAACTTACATTGGTAGCAAGAGATATTTTAAGAAAAAAATATGTGCAGGCAGAGGTAGGTGTTACCGGTGCCAACTTTATCATCAGCGATATTGGTGGCGTAGCTGTAACCGAAAATGAAGGCAATGCAAGATTGAGTTGTGCTTTTCCAAAAACACATATTGTAATTGTAGGCATAGAAAAAATGATTCCTTCTGTTACAGACCTGGCTTTGTTTTGGCCGCTGCTGAGTACGTTTGGTACCGGACAAAAAATTACGGTTTATAACAGCATTATTACCGGCCCACGCCAGCCCAACGAAACAGATGGCCCCGAAGAAATGTTTGTGATACTGCTTGATAACGGACGTACCAATATCTTAAAAAATCCTAAGCAGCGTGAAAGCCTTTACTGCATACGCTGCGGCGCCTGTTTAAATGCCTGCCCCGTGTATAAAAATATTGGCGGCCATGCATACGGCGCTACTTACAGCGGCCCCATAGGCAGTGTAATTACACCGCACCTGCAGGGTATGGAAGATTTTAAACATTTAAGTTTTGCTTCATCGCTCTGCGGAAATTGTACTGAAGTGTGTGCCGTAAAAATAAACCTGCACGAATTGCTGCTGGATAACCGTAATCAATCTGTAGAAGAAGGGCATACAAGTTTTGCAGAACGCAGTGCCTGGAAGCTTTGGAAAATTGCCAGCCTTAAAAGAGGCATGATGAATATGGGTAGCGGTGCTTTTAAAAACAAAGTAGTAAATGGTTTATTTAAAGACTGGACGAAACACCGCAGCGATTTAAACTTCAGCCAAAAAACCTTTAACCAAATGTGGAAAGAGCAGAATAAGAAATAATGTAACTTTATTATCAAATAAAAATTATGAGTACTATTGAAATAAGAAAAGAGTTGCATCAATACATTGATAACAGTACGGATAATATTGTTGCCGCTGTATTTGCTCTTTTTAAAACTTACAACAATGGTTATGCCGAAGCTGGCACAGACATTACCACTTATAATCAGGAAATAGATGAGGCAATGGCAGAAATAAATAGCGGCATTTTTTCTTCGCATGATGATATTAAAAAAGCTTTGAGAAAATATTAATGCGACTATGCTTCTTATTTATTCCCACAAAACATCTACCCGTTTACAGTACATCTGCCAGTTTATTTTTAAAGAACAGCTTGGTATTACCTATAGCCTTACTATAGATGCAGAGGGTTTTAAAAACCACGATGGCCCCAAAATAAATTACAGTGATAATGTATTTGAAAAATCAGGCTTTACAATTAAAAACCATGCACTGCTTTTTGAAGAAGATATAAAACAACAATTAACAGAATGCTTTGAAACACCTGATTATAAAGCATTTTTTAAAACAAACAACAGCAGTTTTACTTTTGATATTTTTGCAGCAACGTTTTATTTAATCAGCCGTTACGAAGAATATTTATCACATAATCTGGATATGTATGGCCGTTATGCACATGAAAATTCATTGGCATTTAAAGAAGGGTTTTTAAATATTCCGCTGGTAAATATATGGATCATGGATTTTGCAAAAGCTTTACAAAAAGCTTTTGCTGAACTACATTTTGAATTTCCAACTTTTAGTTTTCTTCCCACCTATGATATTGATATTGCCTGGTCGTACAAAAGCAAAGGCCTGATCCGGAATATCGGTGGGTTTTTAAAATCGCCGTCTGTAAACAGAATTAAAGTTTTAATCGGGCTTGATAAAGACCCGTTTGACAGTTATTTATTTTTAGATGCATTGCATAAAGAAAATAAACTGGAGCCATTATATTTTTTTTTAGTAGCTACCTGGGGCAGGGGCAGTGTGTATGATAAAAATATTTCCCCTTATGCCCGCAGCATGTGGCAGTTAATAAGGCGCCATGCAAAGAAATATACCATTGGCCTTCACCCTTCGTGGAAAAGCAATGAAAAATTATCTATTGTAAAAAAGGAGAAAAAAATTCTTGAAACTGCGGGTAATATTATCATCTCCAGATCCCGGCAGCATTATTTAAAATTCACCTTACCTGGCACTTTAGAAAATTTAACTGATGCTGGCATTACCGATGATTACAGCATGGGATATGGCAGTATCAATGGTTTCAGGGCTTCAGTAGCTTCGCCCTTTTACTGGTACAATTTAAAAACAGAAAAAATATCTACGCTGCGCATCCACCCGTTTTGCTTTATGGATGCTAATAGTTTTTATGAACAAAAATTAAATGCTGCCGGAGCTTTTACTGAAATGCTGCATTACCTGCATACCTGTAAAAAAGTAAACGGAACATTGATAAGTATTTTTCACAATAATTTTTTAGGCACTGATAAGCAATTCAGCGGCTGGAAAGAGATGTATGAAAAATTTATATCTCAGGCTCAACAATAACTTTTTGCCTGCTTTTTTTAATACTGTAGTTTACCAAAAAAACCCCTGTAAGTGTAACGATGGCGCCCCACAAAATATTGATGGTTAGTTTTTCATTTACCAGAAAAGAAGCCAGTACCATTGCCACTAAAGGATTTATGTACGCATACAAAGAAGCAATAGCAACGGGTAATTTTTTCATGGAATAAATGAAGGCTATAAAACTTATTATAGAACCTACCCCAACCAGATACAAAATAACCATCCATGCTTTTAATGTGATGAGATGCAGTGGCAGCATAGGCTGTGAGAGCTTTGCAGCAATAAACAACAGTACAGAACTAAGCATCATTTGCCAACCGGTAGCATAATATGGATTTAAGTTTGCTTTATTACGGGCTATAAAAACTGTACCTACGCTCCACGATAACATTGCCGCAAATGACAACAGCAGACCCACAAAAAAATAAGGGCTGTGATGCTGAAAAGCGTTTTCATAAAAAACGATAACTATTCCGCTAAGGCCCAAAAAGAAACCTATTAAAGTTAAGGGAGTAATTTTTTTACTTTTAAAAAATATTCTTTCTATTACCACTACACTTAAAGGATACAATGCGCCTATCAATGCGCTTAGCCCTGTAGGGATATATTTTAAGCTCCAGGTGCTAAGGCCGTTTGCAAATACAAACATCAGCAATGCCATTACCAGCAACCATACAAACTGTTTTAAATCCGGTAACGGTAGTTTTTTAAAAACAATAAAAAAAATTACAAAAATACTCCCTGCAATAAGTTGTCTTATTGCAGCCATTTGCAATGCCGGAATTTCGCTGATGCCAATTTTACTTGCCACCCAGGTAGTACCCCAAAAAAAACTGGTAACCAACAACGCAAAATATCCTTTGCCCTTATTATGCTGTACCGGAAGCTGCATGTAATTTTGTTTGTTATTAATGTTTAAAATGCCGTATGCCGGTAATCACCATTGCCAGGTTTTGTGCTTTACAATAACTGATGCTATCCGCATCCCTGATAGAACCACCCGGTTGTATAAATGCTGTAATGCCCGACTGGTGGGCAATTTTCACACAATCATCAAACGGAAAAAAAGCATCGCTTGCAAGCACTGCATTATTCAAATCAAAATTAAATTGCTTTGATTTTTCAATGGCCTGGCGCAGCGAATCTATACGTGATGTTTGTCCGCAGCCCTTACCAATCAGTTGCTTGTTTTTTACCAGAGCAATGGCGTTACTTTTTAAATGCTTGCAAATGATATTGGCAAATATCAAGTCTTCTTTTTCTGATGCAGTAGTTTCTCTTCCTCCTGTTTCTTTCCACCCGGTAGCTACCGGATCAGTAAAATTATCTTCATCATTTTGTTGTGTGAGTGTTCCGTTCAGCACAGACTTAAACTGATTAGTTGGTAAAGCAGTTTCTTTTAACAGCAAAAGAATTCTGTTCTTTTTTGTTTTTAAAATAGCCAAGGCATCTTCATCAAACGAAGCTGCAATCAGCACTTCAAAAAATATTTCATTAATGGCCTCAGCAGTAGCTTTATCTATTGTTGTATTGCAAACCAACACGCCGCCAAATGCGCTTTCCTTATCGCCGGCTAAAGCGGCTTCCCAGCTTTCTTTTACCGAATTTCTTTGTGCAATGCCACAAACATTCGTATGTTTTATTATCGCAAAAATTTTATCCTCTGCATCAGCCCCTCCTTCGGAGAGCCTGTCCCGTTCTTTCGGGAGGTTTGGGGAGACCTCTTTTATTAACTGTACTGCTGCGTCAACATCTACCAGATTATTATAAGACAATTCTTTTCCATACAATTTATCGAACACTTCATCCAGGTTGCCGTAGAAAACTCCCTGCTGGTGTGGGTTTTCGCCGTAACGCAAAACTGATTTATTACTGCCAAAAGGATTTGCAAAAGCTGTTGCATTAAAATAGTTTGATATAGCAATATCATAACCTGTACAAACATCAAAAGCTTTTATGGCAAATTTACGGCGCTGCTCCAGGCTGGTTTCCCCTTTTTGCTGTACCAGTATCTCTTCCAACAAAGTATAATCTTTTTTTGCTGCTATCACCACTACATCCTGGTAATTTTTTGCAGCAGCTCTTATCATGGAGGGGCCGCCAATGTCTATTTTTTCAATAATCAGCGTTTCGTCGTCCGTTGATTTAACGGTTTCTTCAAAGGGGTATAAATCTACAATTACCAGGTCCATTTCCGGGATATTATATTCTTTCATTTCTGCTACATGTACCTCATCATTTCTTTTTCCCAATATCCCTCCAAACACTGATGGATGCAAGGTTTTTACCCTGCCACCTAAAATAGACGGATAGCTCGTGAGCGACTCTACCGGGACACATTTTACCCCAAGTTTTTCTATAAAATCCTGTGTGCCACCGGTACTGTAAATGGTAACACTTAGTTTATTTAAATGAGCAATAATATTTTCTAATCCATCTTTATAAAAAACAGAAATAAGCGCAGATTTTATTTTTTTTTGCATTTCTCCGTACCCAAAGGGTGTTTAAAAATTAAGTTTACTGTGGTATATATTACTGCTCCGTTTCCAAAATAAAAGCTCCCTGATCCGGAACTGAATAGCAGCGCAAAAGTAATTGTTCGCATTCTTTTTTCCAGTTCTCAATTTTCCACAAACTGTTAGAAGCATCTAAAATAACAATTGAAGGCTTAACAGCAGTAACAATATCTGCAATTTTAATTTTGGGATTTTTTGAAATCAGGAGAATATCCACATTTATTTTTTGAGCCAGGGGAGCAAGGGTAATGGCACTATCAATAAATAAACATTTTTTTCCGGCATATTGCCAATACATACCATTATGAATTATATCTTTAAACACTGCAGAAGGGTTTAATTGCAATGCTACCCGTGCAGGCTTAAGATGAAAATTTTGCAGCACGCCATCTACCTGTAAAATACTATCGCCAACAAAATAATGCTGGTCTTTATAAATAAAATCAACAGCTTTATGTTGTGGTACATTGTAAATAATTATTTTTCGCTGATGCTGAAGTTTAAATTTTGCGTAAGCATGCAACATGGTAAAAACCAGCAGGCTGCTGAGTGCCAGGCGAAACATCATTTTATTTTTATAAAGCATCCAACTGCATATTGCCATTACAAATGCATACAACAGCCAGGTAGAAAAAGCCGTGGCATACATTTTATCTATCAACGAAAAATAAAAACTGTTGCAGGTAGTAATTATATAATTCATCAGCCAGATAAGCCAATAAATTAATTTGCCAATATAATCAGCTACGGCTGGCCACCAGGAGACAGTAATTAAAAATATTTCTGCAAATAAAATAACGGTGGATAATGGCACTACCAGTAAATTGGTAATTAAAAACATAGTAGGAAACTGGTGAAAATAATAAATGCAGATTGGAAAAGTAAGCATCTGCGCTGCTATGGTAACACTAACCATGCTCCACAATTTGTCAGTAAATTTATTTTTTATGTAGAGAAGGCGGTAGATGGGCTGCTGCAGCCAAACTATCCCCACTACAGCAAAATAACTCAGTTGAAACCCTACATCCCATAAAAAAAAGGGATTGTAACAAAGCAATAAAAATGCAGATGCAGCCAATGAATTATAAACAGATGTCTGCCTGAAAAAATTATTACCAATTACAATGCAGGTAAACATTACAGCACTTCGCAATACAGAGGCAGAGGCGCCGGTTAAAACAGAAAACAGCCACAGGCACCCGAGGATAAATATTACCCTTATCAATTTTGATTTTTTTATAAACGGAATGCGGGTAAAAATCCAGAGGAGCATAATATAAATGAGCCCCAGGTGTAAACCGGAAATGGCTATAATATGCACCACGCCTGTGTTACTGTAAGCCTGCACCAGGTCTTTATCCAGGTCTTCTTTATACCCTATCAGCAGGGCTTCGGCTATGCCGGTAACATTTTTATCCTGGGGTAAATATTTTTTTATAGTGCCTACAATATATTGCTGGGCAGAAAAAATAAATTGGTTGAAGGGATTAATTTCTTTTTGTGGCAATACAATAAAATCGCCGGTTTTTAAATATACGTTATAAAACAACTGTTGAAAAGCGGCATAACGCTGGTAGTTAAACGCACCGGGGTTACCGGAGTTTTTAATTTGCTGTAAACGGGTATTGATGATAACAATATCGCCATAATGCAATAAACGGCTGGTATCATTTTTCTTAAAATACAAAAGCAGTTTGCCGGTTGCAGCAACAGGTTTGCCGTTATTTATAACTGTTTGTACAATACCATCTGCCTTAAACGAATTTGCTTTTTCTACAAGCGGCTCATTAATTTTTACGATAATCAAACTTTGTGGATTGTACTGATGGCCAAACCAGTTTTTATGATGGCGGATATCCTGCTGCCATGTTACCAACAATGCCAGGCTTGCAATTATTAAGTGTAATAAAACACCCTGCAGCCGCAACAATTTATAACGCAGCGAAACGGGCAGATAATAAAACAGAAAAAAAGAAATGCTGAAGCAAACAATGCACACAACAATAAAATCAATTTGCCATTGCAGGTACCATTGCAGGATAATGCCAATTATAAAAGGAAACAGTAAACGAATAAAGGGAGCGGTTTTCCAAACGGGTATGCTGTAGGGTGGATGCATACACTAATGTAAAAAATGAAAACCGAAAATGCAAGTCTACATTGGGAGGTGAGGGATTTCAAGTAGCTTATAAAACTCTTTTTCCTTTAGTTCTTTTACATTGCCAGGCTTTAAATCTGCCAAAGTAATATTGCTTATAGAAAGTCTTATCAGCCTCTGACAACGGTGCTTTACAGCCAAAACCATTTTACGCACCTGCCTGAATTTTCCTTCGGTGAGGGTAATAAGCAGCCAGGTATGCGGATAAGCAGCTCTATGGTCTGTGGAATATTTATACAATTTGCCGGGGTCATTTATTATTTCTATAAAAGCAGGTTTGGCAATATAATATTCCCCATCCTTAATACAAATGGGCACACCTTCTTTTAGTTTATCAAATGTTTCAGGAGTTATTTTATTTTGCGCCATTACCAGGTACGTGCGTTGGTGCGGTTGCACCGCAAGAAATAATAACCTTGTTATTCTTTTATCTGTAGTTAAAATTAAAAGGCCTTCAGAGTCTTTGTCCAGCCTGCCGATTGCATGAGTGCCTTCCGGAAAATCAAAATCAAGATCGCCAAGCAAGCCTACTTTGTGAGAACTTACAAACTGCGAGACCATGTTGGCAGGCTTATTAATGATGAAGTAACGGTTCAATATTTTTATTTGCAAACAAATGTAACTACGATAACCTATGAATAATTAATTATTGATTATTCAAATCGGCCATAAAGCATTTAACTATAATCTTTTTATTGTAAATTTAATTCTACAAATTAGCAATGAAGGAAGCATTATTATTTAAAAAACAGGCTAAGGAATATATTGATACTGCTGATGAAAAAGTGGTAAAAATGGTTCATGCCATGTTACGGGTAAATGCCGAAACAGATTGGTGGAACAAGATCAGTGATGCCGCTAAAGTCTCCATAAAAAAGGGTTTAAAAGATAGTGCTGCCGGAAAAACAAAGCCACATAAGGAAGTAATGAAAAAGTATAAAAAGTGGCTGTAACAATATTATGGTCTAATGAGGCCGAACTGACTTTTGATAAAATATTAAGTACCTTAAAGAGAACTGGACAAATAAAGAAATTATCAGTTTTATTAAAAAGGTTAACCAGATAATTTCTCAGATAGAGAAAAATCCCCTGATGTACATGGCTTCTTCTAAAAGCCGTTTTATTAGAAAAGCACAGATTAATAAATACATTATCTTATACTTTCGCTACTATGTTTCAAGAAAAGAAATAGTTCTGCTAAGTTTTTGGCATAGCAAACAAAATCCACAAAAATTAAAGTATTAGATCTACAATTAAGCTTCTTGAAACTTTTAATTATTTACTCAAATGCATGCTTCTCTCTTTATACAATTGACGGAAGTATGGGTCCCGTAAATCTTTTATAAAACGAATAGCTTCTCCGGTACTTTTCATTTCTGGCCCCAACTCTTTATTAACACCCGGAAATTTATTGAAACTAAAAACAGGCTCTTTTATGGCAAAGCCGGTAAGCTTTTTTTCAAAAGTAAACTCTTTCAGTTTTGCTTCGCCCATCATTACTTTGGTGGCAATATTAAGATACGGAATTTGATAGGCTTTGGCAATGAAAGGTGTGGTACGACTGGCTCTGGGGTTAGCTTCAATTACAAAAACATTTCCGTCTTTTATGGCAAACTGAATATTAATGAGCCCAAGAATATTTAAGTTTCTGGCAATTTTTTCTGCATACTCTTCCATAGTATGCACAATCAATGGCGATAAATTAAACTGCGGCAATACGGCATTGCTGTCGCCGCTATGGATGCCCGCCGGTTCAATATGCTCCATCACACCCATCACATGAAAATCAGTGCCGTCAAAAATTGCATCTATCTCAGCTTCCTGGCAGCGGTCTAAAAAATGATCTATTAAAATTTTATTCCCCGGCAAATGTTTTATCAAACTTAATACGCCTTTTTCAAGCTCTTCATCATTCAATACAATACGCATTCTTTGTCCACCTAACACATAACTTGGCCTTATTAAAACCGGGTAGCCAACCTTCCTGGCTACCTCTATTGCATCATCCGTATTGTAGGCAGTGCCGTAATTCGGGTAAGGGATTTCCAGCTCCTTAAGCATATCGCTAAATCGGCCACGGTCTTCGGCAATATCCATATTATCAAAAGAAGTCCCGATAATTTTAATGCCTTTTTCATGCAAAGTTTTTGCAAGTTTCAGCGCTGTTTGTCCACCCAGCTGAACAATAACACCATACGGTTTTTCATGCTCTATAATTTCCCAGATATGTTCCCAAAAAACGGGTTCAAAATAAAGTTTATCTGCAATATCAAAATCTGTAGAAACTGTTTCAGGATTACAATTTACCATGATGGCTGTGTAACCACATTCTTTAATGGCCAGTAAACCATGCACACAACAATAGTCAAATTCAATGCCCTGACCAATCCTGTTGGGGCCGCTGCCGAGAACTATAATAGAACCCCTTTCGTTTCCCCGGCGGGGGGAAACCAGCGATTCGTTAGAGATCAGTCCTCCCCCGCCGGGGGAGTTAGTGGGAGCCTCAAAAGTAGAATAAAAGTAAGGTGTCTTAGCTTCAAACTCGGCACTGCAGGTATCTACCATTTTAAATACCCTCGTGAGGCCCATAGCTTTTCTGCGTTCGTAAATTTTTTCGCCTCCTTCTTCCTGCATAATGCGTACAATCTGCTCATCACTAAAGCCCAACATTTTTGCCTGCGTGAGTAAATCATCAGGCAATGTTTTTAAATCATATTTTGCTATCTCTTTTTCGCAGTCACATATTTTTTGTATCTGGTAAATAAACCACCTGTCTATACCAGTGCTTTCGCAAATGCGTTTTACACTTGCCCCGGCCATCAGCGCATCTTTTATCCGGAATACCCTATCCCATTTCGGAATTTTTATGTACTCTATCAACTCATCTGCATGCATCAAACTTTTACCGTAATAGCCTAAACCTACTGCCTCATTCTCCAGGCTCTGACAGGCTTTTTGCAAGGCTTCTGCAAAGCTTCTGCCGATAGCCATAACCTCTCCCACACTTTTCATTTGAAAGCCAAGGGTGTCATTAGCGCCTTTAAACTTATCAAAATTCCAGCGGGGAATTTTAACAATCACGTAATCCAGCGCAGGCTCAAAATAGGCAGAAGTAGATTGGGTGATCTGATTTTTTAATTCATCTAAATAATACCCTATGGCAAGTTTTGCAGCAATTTTTGCAATGGGATAACCCGTAGCCTTACTCGCTAAAGCAGAAGAGCGGCTTACCCTGGGGTTTATTTCCACTACAATCAATTCTTCTGTTTGTGGATTAATGGCAAACTGCACATTACATCCGCCGGCAAAATTTCCCAGATCTCTCATCATGCGTATGGCAGTGTTACGCATATCCTGATAAGCAGTGTCACTCAGCGTCATGGCAGGCGCCACGGTTATACTATCGCCGGTGTGTACGCCCATGGGGTCAAAATTTTCCACCGCACAAATGATCACCACATTATCATTATCATCACGTAATAATTCCAGTTCAAATTCTTTCCAGCCCAGTACGGCTTTTTCTACCAACACTTCGTGTATCGGCGATGCAGTTAAACCATTATTGAGTGCTTCATCCAGTTCTTCTTTTTTAAATACAATCCCGCCGCCTGTTCCCCCAAGGGTAAACGAAGGGCGTATCACCAGCGGAAAACCAATTTCCTGTGCAAATTCTTTTCCTTCTAAAAGTGAGTTAGCCGTTTTTGCCGGGCACACCGCAATGCCCATATCTATCATCCAGTTGCGGAATTTTTCCCTGTCCTCTGCTTTATCAATGGCTTTGATATCTACCCCAATTAATTTTACATTATATTTTTCCCAAACCCCCAGTTCGTCTGCTTCTTTGCAAAGGTTAAGCGCAGTTTGTCCGCCCATTGTAGGCAGTACAGCATCTATATCGTTCTCTTCCAAAATCTGCTCTATACTTTCTACAGTTAGCGGCAAAAGATATACCCTGTCCGCCATCATCGGATCAGTCATAATGGTAGCGGGGTTGCTGTTGATGAGAATAACTTTTATGCCTTCTTCTCTTAAGCTACGGGCAGCTTGTGTGCCGCTGTAATCAAATTCGCAGGCCTGGCCAATGATAATGGGGCCGGAGCCGATAATTAAAACAGATTTTATTGAATTATTTTTAGGCATGTAGATTTTGCCTTTTTAGTGGCGTGCAAAAGTAAAGGAAATTGAGAAAATAAAAATCTAAAAAAAAAGAAGCAGTATTGAGGATTGTTTTTTACAAAATTATTGTATGCGTTACTGTATAAAACAAAGCCGCTTCACCCCAATGGCGAAGCAGCTTTATTTTCTTAAAACTGGTTTAAAAAAGTTTTAATTAAACTTTTCTGAAATGTATTCCACCAATCTCTCATCACTCATTTTATTAGAAGTGGTTTCGTTAGCAACGGTATTTTTAAACTGAGGTGTTTCTGCCAGATAATGAATAAATTGTTCCTGAGCCGTACCCGTACCCGTAACGTGTATTTCTTCTGCATTCTGCATGAATGAAGTTATTTCTTTAAAAAATTTTTGTAACAACGTTCTCTCTGCGTTATTGGTAGCTTTTTCGCTGGGCTTGCCTTCTGCAACTTCATTTTCTACGTGTGCTAACACTGCAAAATTTCCATTTTCCATGTCTGCTTTTCCAATTAAAGTTGCATGATGAGAATCCATCCATACCCCAAATTGTTTTTTGTTTTTTCCGCTCATAATATTTTGATGTTTTTTATCATTAGTTTCAAAAAGCGTACCTAATAAAAAAAAAGGGGGAAATCACCCCTGCAAAGCAGGCTGGTTTAAAAAATTAAATGTTCTCTTTTAAACCAATTACCCAATTTGGGGTTTTTATCAGGAGATAATAATAAAGCATATTTGAGTTTGCTGTGTGCCATCTTTTTGTAACTTAATTTATCAGTCAAAACTGGTATAATGCCGCACAACGTATAAATTTGGGCCTTCTAACTTTTTATTTATGCATTTACCGAGAACGCTATATTTTTTATTTTTTTTATTGTTTGCTTTTTCTGCATCTGCACAGTTTTTTCCTGAAAAAAATTATCCACAGCATTATTTTCAATGGCCGGTGAGTGCGGCCATTGGCATCGTTGCTAATTTTGGAGAGCTGCGCCCAAACCACTATCACATGGGGCTCGATTGCAGAACCGATCAAAAAGAAAACCGCCCTGTGCTGGCAGCAGCAAATGGCTATATTGCCAAAGTAAAAATTGAATCCTTTGGTTTTGGAAGATGCATTTATATCAATCATCCAAACGGACTTACTACTTTGTATGCTCACTTAAATAATTTTACACCTGCCCTGGAAAAATATATAACCGAACAGCAATATAAACTGCGGAGATGGAATATTTTTATTGATATACCTGTAGATTTATTTAAAGTAAACAAAGGAGATTTTATTGCGTACAGCGGCAGTACGGGCGGCTCCCAGGGCCCGCATACACATTTTGAAATAAGGGATACAAAAACAGATAAAGTATTAAACCCGTTATTATTTGGAATGCCCATAACAGATCATATTGCACCGGATATTTTACGTTTAGCGGTGTATGACAGAACCATAAGCACCTACGAACAAACGCCAAAGATATATGTGCTTAAAAAAGTAAACGGTATTTATACTCCTGCCGGCGGAAAAATTATTATGCCATCCTATAAAGTAAGTTTTGCTATTACCGCCTGGGACCGCTACACAGGTTCTACCAATCATAACGGCATTTACGAAGCCCTGCTTTTTGATAATGAAAAAGCATTGTGCGGTTTTCAGATGGATAGTATCAGCTACGATGAAACCCGTTACTTAAATGCGCACATTGATTACAAGCTAAGAAGCAGCGGTGGCCCATTTCTACAGCATTTATCAAAGCTGCCGGGTTACCATTATGGTATTTACAAATCAAACGGGAGCGATGGGGTAATCACTCTGGAAAATGGAAATACACATAATATAAAAATACTTGTATCTGATGCAAACAATAATACATCTACGGTAAATTTTACTATTACGCTGGAGGTTAAATCAGTAAAAAAAATTGATGAGGCTACTATTGATAAAAAAGAATTTCATCCCGGCTTTATCAATCTTTTTGAAAATAATAATGTCAGTTTTTATTTACCGGAAAACTGTTTATACGATTCCTTTATTTTTCTATACAAAGAAATACCTTCTGCCAAAGGCAAAATAATTTATCAGTTACATAATACTTCGGTGCCGCTACATACTTATTTTACAGTAAATATTAAAGACGACTTTTCTGTGGCTGATACCGGTAAAATTATAATGAAAAGATTTTATGGTAGTAAAGAAGATTATACAAAAGCCACCCCGATAACTATGGGTATTGAAAATGGCTGGTACAAAGCAAGTTTCAGGGAATTTGGGAATTTTCAACTGATGGTAGATACTATTGCGCCGACTGTTACGCCTGTTGGCTTTAGAGATGGTATGAATGCCGCCGGGCTTAAAAGAATTTTATTTTCGGTAAAAGATGATACAGAAGAAATAAAAAGTTTTACAGCCTTGTTAGATGGTAACTGGCTGCGTTTCAGCAATGACAAGGGCCGAAATTTTATTTATACTTTGGATGAGCATTGCCCGGCTGGCGCTCATGAATTAAAAATTACGGTAACAGACCAGGTGGGAAACATCACAGAAAAAATTTATCATTTTACCCGGTAAAAATTACACAACAATGAGCACACTACAGGAAGGCAGCAAAGCGCCGGCATTTAAAGGCCAGGATCAAAATGGAAAAAAAATTTCGTTGGCAGATTACAAAGGCAAAAGAGTGGCTATATATTTTTACCCGGAAGATATGACCCCAACCTGTACGGAGCAGGCCTGTAACCTGAGAGATAATTTTAGCTTACTCAAAAAAAATAAAATAGAAATAATCGGTATAAGCCCGGATGAAATAAAAAAGCATAAAAAGTTTGAAGAAAAATTTGCGTTGCCTTTTACGCTTATTGCAGATCCTCCACACAACATCATAGATAATTACGATGTGTGGGGACAAAAAAAATTATTTGGCCACGAATATATGGGCCTGCGCCGCACTACTTTTTTAATAGATGAAAAAGGTATTATCAAAAAAATATTTTTAAAGCCCAAGAGTAA
>JANLQE010000176.1:0-10041 GCA_031367625.1 Bacteroidota bacterium | reverse complement strand
TAAAGATTCAGCATTACACCTCAACCAGAATGACGCTCGGGGTTTTAAACCACCAATGCTTATGTCGGCCTTGCATAGAGCCGTATCAAATTTAATCAATGCTTGCATCTGTGACTTCCGTTAGCAGGAGAAATTATTTTTGTTCGTGCAAAAAATGGGGAATGACGTACAACGTTTTGCGGGTTTAAGAAGTGCGGGATTTCGGAGTACTGAACTGTCTGCCAGCAAAAATGTTTTATTGAAATACAACCGCTCAATTACGCACTGTCCCCCGCATTTATTAAACCCGCTGTTGTGCGTTCGCTCTTCTTTTCTGTCCGTGACCATTGAATTATTTTGATGTTGTTTCTGTGTCGTTAAGGATTACTTGTTTAATCTCATCTTTGTCTTTATTGTTGTCAGACATAATAAATAATTTGTCACCCTGCACTATGGTAGTTGTACCGCTTGGCGTGATATATTTATCATTGCGGTTAATCAATACAATAAGTGATGTTTTCGGAAATTTGAGTTGAAAAATTTGTCTGCCGACAGCGTTTGAACTTTCTTTTATTTCTATTTCAAAAAGTTCATTTTTAAAATTGTCAGACATTTCCAGTTCCAGCGGATAACGGGTTTTTAATTTTACAGGTTTAAATAAATAAAGCCGCTTTGCGACAATAGGGATAGTCGTTCCTTGCAGTATTACAGAAGCAAGCACAATGAAAAATACGATATTGAAAATCATAGCCGATTTTTCAACACCCTGAAGAAGCGGATAAGTTGCAAATATAATTGGAACGGCACCTCTCAACCCGACCCACGAAACAAGCAGGCGTTCCCTGTTTTTTATTTTGAAAAATAAAAGGCAAAGAAATACTGCAAGCGGTCTTGCTACAAACATTAAAAAAAGAGCAATGACCAGTCCTGTCCCAATGAAAGGCAGTATTTGTTTCGGAAATACAAGCAGTCCAAGAGTGATAAACATTACAATTTGCATCAACCACGCTTGCCCGTCATAAAACCGTATAATACTTTTTTTATGAATAAAATTCTGATTGCCAAGAATAATGGCTGAAAGATATACGGCAAGAAAACCATTGCCGTTAAAAAAAGTTGTAATGCTATAAGTGAAAAAAACGAGAGCCAATGTCAGAACAGGGTAAAGACCGTCATAATCAAGATTGATTTTATTCAATGTCCAGGTCATAAATTTGCCAAGCAGGAAACCTGCAATTGCACCGATAATCATTTGCTGAAAAAATAAGGGGATTAAGGAAGCAAATGATGTGTCTTTATGCACGAGCAAAGATGTAATACCAATAGTAAGGAAATATGCCATCGGGTCATTGCTTCCCGACTCCAATTCCAACAATGGCCGTAAATTTCCTTTTAGTCCAATGCTTTTAGAGCGAAGAATAGAGAATACCGCAGCAGCGTCAGTGGACGATACAATAGCACCGATTAAAAGTCCTTCAGTAAGTGTAAAGTCAGAAATATAGGAAATGAAAAGACCTAAAGAACTAGCCGTGAGCAATACTCCCAAAGTTGATAGCGTAACCCCCTGCCACAAAACAGGTTTTACACTTTCCCATTTTGTTTCCAGTCCGCCAGAAAACAAAATAAAAGACAGGGCAATAACACCAAGTGATTGTGCAAGATTGGGGTCGTCAAAGTGGATGCCGCCAATTCCGTCTGAACCTGCAAGCATACCCACTACCAGAAAAATAATAAGCGTAGGAATGCCAAGTTTCCCTATTGCCTTGCTGGCAAGAATACTTAACAATAAAAGTATTGAGCCGATTAGAAGTATATTTTCCGATGTTAGTGTCATTTGTCATTTCAAGTCAGTAAAGTTAAAATTTTGTCCGCAATTCTGTTTCTTTTACTTCATCAGTGTCCACAAAGACAAGAATAACAATTTTGAAGTAAAACAATTTCATGAAAAGTATGGCTTTGATTTGCAAGCAGCAGTGGATAAATTTCCTATAACAGATTTAAACAATACTGATAAAGAAAAGGCGTTAATGCAATCGCTTCAAAAAGGGAATGTGCAACAATCTGTTACCATCGAAAAAGATGGTAGCAGCCATAAAATGTTTATTGAAGCCGACCCTCAATTCAAAAAGGTAAATCTATATGATTCCAATATGAAGCTGGTGGCAAAAGAATCGGTTGAGAAGTACCACTCTGTTGAACAAACTGCAGCAACAAAAGCAGTTAAAGAAGAACAGGGAAATGATAAAAAAAAAGAGTTGAAGCAGGAACTTAAATTAGGGAAAGAAAAGGTAGAAAAGAGAAATGATAAAACGCTTTTACCTAAGAAAAGAGAAAGTAGTAAAAAAGGTTTAGGGTATCTTAACAGAAACCCTAAATCCATTTTTCATTTTAAAAATTAGCATCATGAATATTGAAAACATTTCGGCTTTAATGAGGCAATTAGAATCATTAGGTTTTGAAAATTCAGGCTATTCATTATTAAAGCGAATCAGTTTTAAGCCAGAAAACTTTATCCTTTCTCAAAAAATAGAGATGGGCAAAAACAAGTTAAGCTTACAACTATTCTTTGAAAAGGATATCAAACAAGACATTTATGTGTTGTCGTATTATGATGCTATTCTTCAAAAGGAAACGCCTTTAATTGATGCTGCCATTAATGGCATTAATACCGCTAACCTGGAAAAATCAATGATGGAAATTGATTGGAAAAATGCTTTCGATTTTGTTACAAAAAAGCAATTGAATTTGGAAGATAAAACAAGCTGGGAAAAAGAACTGAAAGTTGAATCGGTGATAGATGGTCTTTCGGAGTTAGAAAAATCGGAAGATGGTAAAATTGTTGCCGTAGGGCTTAAACTAAAATATTGGGCTGGTATTTCATACCAGGAGTTGTTTGGTAATATCAGCCCTTTAAAAAACAAGTCTGAAGTAAGCCAGCGGTTTTATTTTTTTGAAGGCCAAACCGGCATATCAGTAGATGAGGCATATGGGTTTTTACAAAATCGTTGGTTGGAGAAACAGATGCAGGCAAAAAGAAAACAAACGGATGGTACAGAAATTAGTGAAACAGAAAAGGACAGCCACGCTTCATCTGGTAGCGGACTGCTAAAAAAGAAACGTTTGGGAAGTTCCAGGACTGTTAAGCCAAATAAGTCGGTTCTGAGCTAAATAATAGTATAGGCATTTCCGACCATCGTAGATGGATGAAAATCCTAAATGGGAAAATGAAAATATGACTTTTAAAATATGACTTTATGGAGACATTATTTATTCCGAATGAAAACGACTTTAAGAGATGGATTAAAGAAGCAGTGAAAGATTTTCTTCAGGAATTTACGAAAAAGAAATTGAAGGAGGAGCATAATGAGGAAGATCTGCTTAACCGAAAAGAGATTGCGAAGTTTCTAAGAGTATCATTGCCAACTTTAACTGATTGGATAAAAAGGGGGTTACCTTCTCATAAACCAAGAGGCCGGGTTTATTTTGACAAAACTGAAGTGATAAAATATATCAAGGAAAACAAAATAGGGCAGTTAAAATTTGGTTCCCGGTTTGAAAGATTGAGGCAGGAAATTGGATAGAATAGCTGATTGGTTGTGATAACCCAAATATTTATTTGCCGATATTTTTTTGAAAATAGTTGACCTTTATTGCATATTAGTTCTTTCACTTTCCTGTTAAAATGTTTTCAAATTCGATTGGGCAAATTATTAGATGGCGTTTGTTTGCAAATTGTTTGCAAATCTCAAAAAAAGCCGATTTAAGAAGACGAATACAGCCTAAATTTTTTAAGAAAAATCATCATACAAAGATGGGAAAAAATAAAAAATTGACCAGTTTCATTAAAGCATTAGCCTCATAACAAATTGAAAATCAGTTAAATTAGTATTGGTTAAATAATTATCTAATACTCGTAAAAAAACCTCACATTTCTGTGAGGCTTTGTGGGAGTTCGCGGGTTCGAACCGCGGACCCTCTGCTTGTAAGGCAGATGCTCTAAACCAACTGAGCTAAACTCCCTTCATTTTTTATTCTTTATTTCCTGCGAACCTATCCCGATTAAACCGGGAGTCTCTAAACCATCCCGATAATTATCGGGAGAGCTAAACTCCCTTTATTTTTTATTCTTTATTTCCTGCGAACCTCTCCCGGTTAAATAGGGATGCTCTAAATCATCCCGATAATTATCGGGAGAGCTAAACTCTCCTTTCCGTTTTCGGACGGCAAAGATAGGGGTAAAATAATTTCTGCAAAATATTTAAAGAAATTTATTTCAGTCTTTTTTCAATTACGTAATTTTACAGTACAACACCATGCATTATACTTCTACATACAATCCACTTACAGCACCTTGGGAAGATTTAGACGTTCTTACCGAAACTGCACCTAATTATACGCTCATTGTATGGAATGATGAAGTGAACACTTTTGATTGGGTAATTGAAACTTTAATTGAAGTTTGCGGCCACTCACAGGAACAGGCTGAGCAATGTGCCATGCTCATTCACACCAAAGGAAAATATGCTGTAAAAAAAGGCAGCTACGATGAGTTAAAGCCACAGTGCGATGCCATTACAGAAAGACAGATAGGTGCTACCATAGAAATACTTGCCTGATAAATTTTGTTTATCCTACTTTCCAAACTTTTGTTTTAATGCTGCCAATGCATCGTTCATATTTGCTGCAGGAATTTCTTTCTTAGCAGACTGAAAACTTTGGGCTCTTGGTTTTGAATTATTAGCCGGTGCAACTTCTGTTTGTTTAATGGATAAGGCAATTCTTTTTCTTGCGGCATCTACTTCCAATACTTTTACTTTTACCGCCTGGTTCAGTTTCAAAACTTCCGATGGATCCTGGATATATTTATGTGCAATTTCTGAAACATGAACAAGGCCATCCTGTTTTACACCAATATCTACAAAAGCGCCAAACCTGGTAAGGTTGGTTACTATGCCGGGAACTTCCATCCCCAGCTTTACATCTTCTATCGAAAAAATTTGTGCAAATTCAAACAACTGTACTTCACTGCGTGGATCAAGCCCTGGCTTTTTTAATTCATTGATGATATCATTGATAGTATGCTCCCCAAATTTTTCAGTGATATATTTTTTTACGGGGATAGTTTTTAGCAGTGCTTCATTGCCGATTATTTTATCTACCGGTAAATTTAAATCTGTAGCCATCAATTGCACCAATTGATATGCTTCCGGGTGCACAGCACTGCTATCAAGCACATCAGCAGCGCCGGGTATGCGCAAAAAACCTGCACACTGTTCATAAGCTTTACCGCCGAGCCTTGGTATTTTCATCAACTGTTTTCTTGATGTAAATTTCCCTTCCTGCTTCCGGTAGCTGACAATATTTTCTGCAATGCTGCTGCCAATACCGCTTACATAACTCAGTAAATGTTTACTGGCCGTATTTACGTTTACGCCTACACTGTTCACACAGCTCATAACGGTTTGGTCTAACCGCTCTTTTAATCTTGGCTGGTTTACATCATGCTGGTACTGCCCTACGCCAATACTTTTGGGGTCTATCTTTACCAATTCTGCCAATGGATCCATCAACCTTCTGCCGATGCTTACGGCTCCACGAATGGTAATATCCTCGTCAGGAAATTCTTGCCGGGCAATTTCCGAAGCAGAATAAATACTGGCGCCATCTTCATTTACCATATACACAGGAAGCCCCAACTGCAGCCCTTTTACAAACTGTTCTGTTTCCCTGCCCGCTGTGCCATCCCCAATGGCAAATGCTTCAACAGCAAATTCTTTTACCAGCAATTTTATTTTATGAGCAGCATCATCTATCCTGTTTTTTTCATGCACATAAATCAAATCCGTTTTTTGAAGTTCGCCTTTTTCATCAATACAAACCACTTTACAACCGGTGCGGTAACCGGGGTCAATAGCAAGAATTTTTTTACTGCCCAGCGGTGCACTCAATAAAAGCTGCCGGAGGTTTTCTGCAAATACATTAATGGCTTCTTCATCTGCCGCAGTTTTTAAAGCCGTGCGGAATTCTGTTTCCAGGCTTGGCTGCAAAAGCCTGCGATAGCTGTCCTTAATGGCTTTGCGCAAATGATCGCTGCTGCTGCTCATGCCTTTGATGTATAAATACGCTATCATCTCCAGCGCATTTTCTTCCAGAGGCTCTATAGAAATGCGTAAATAATTTTCTAAAAAACCACGCAGTACGGCAAGCGTTCTATGCGAAGGAATTGTTGCAATCCGCTCACTAAAAGCAAAATAATCTTTATACTTTGCGGCTTCGTTTTCTTTATCTGCAATTAACGTACTTTTTAAAACAGCTTCTTTTTCAAAAAGCTTCCGCATTTTTTCCCGTACCAAAATATCTTCATTTATTATTTCTGCAATGATGTCTCTTGCGCCCTGCAAAGCCAGTTCTGCTGTTGCCATTTTTTCATTTATAAATGCCGTGGCTTCTTTTTCTACATCAATATCTTTTTGTTGCAAAACCAGTCTTGCCAAAGGTTCCAGTCCATTCTCCCTGGCAGTCATTGCTTTTGTTTTGCGTTTTTGTCTGTAAGGCAAATACAGATCTTCCAGTTGGCTGATGGTAATGGCCGCATTAATTTTTTGCTTCAACTCCTCTGTCATTTTACCCTGCCCGGCAATTGTTTCTTCAATAAATATTTTGCGTTCAGCAAATTCATTCATCGTTTTATTTTCATCCTGTATGTGTTGTATCTGCACTTCATCAAGGGCACCCGTCATGTCTTTACGGTAACGGGCAATAAAGGGAATGGTAGAACCTTCGGAAAGCAATTGTAAAACAGTTTGTACCTGTTGAGGTTTAATAGATAATTTTTGCGCTATTAATTGAGTGAACATATTTTTATTTTTTAGCCCGGCAAAAGTTCGTTGTGCATCTTCATTGGCTCGGATAGATATCGGAACACTCGTGTACAAAATATCTTTATTCGGCATTACAGCCCCGAATCACACAAAATCTTTTTAAATAGTTACTGAACTTTTTTGGGCTGCGAAAATAAATAAAAATACTTTATGAAATGAAGTGTGGAAAAAGTTTACAGCTTTTGAAAAGCTGTAAACTTTAAAGATGCTGGTCCACCGAACTTATATCAACATAATTTTTTTAGATGGGTTAGCTGCAGCAAACGAGTAAATTGAATTGCGGATAAAATCATTATCAGCGTACGGCACTATCTTTTCTTTCAGCTCATAAACATTATCAATATTGTGCAGCGAAGAAATATAGCCCATTCCCCAAAAATTTCCACGTTCTATTAGCAGGCAAAGTTTTTCTTCTTTATTCAGTCCCTCATCTACAATGGCAAAAGTGGGCAACTGTTCTTCCAGGCTTTGCAGCGCCGTTTTTACTTTGCCATTATAGTACAAAGGTGCTTCTGTAAATTCTATATCTTTTTCCGCAAAGGGCGTTTTGTCTAAGTAGCAAAGTTTATGATTCAGCTCAAACTGATCTGCCATATTTTTCAGCAGCACCAGGCCTTCATGCAGCATATTAAAATTATATAATGCCTGCAGATTTTTTTTGCGTTTATCTATGGCAAGCCTGATGTAGCCACGGTTGTCTTCAAAACTATACAAAGCATATTTTTGGGCAGGCTGCTTCTGGCTGTAATTGTATTTAGGCCACAGCTTTCTAATTTCGGTGCTCTCCAGCACCAGGGCATGCAACTCACTGGCACATTCTTTAAAAGTTATATTGGCAATAAGGCGTAAAAAATGCTGGCGTTTTTTTTCGCCATCATTCTGTGTAAAATGACTGCTGACCCGCTTTTTAATATTGATGGCCTTGCCTACGTAAATTATTTTTTCCCTGTTATTGTGAAAATAATATACGCCCGGTTTTGCCGGCAGATTTTCAATTATACTTTTATCTAACTGTAGCGGCAGCCATTGTTCTGAAGATGATTTTTTAAGCATGGCATCAATATGCAATTGTGCGCCGGCCTGTAATAATTTATCAAATAAAATAACCGTTGCACGGGCATCCCCATCTGCCCGGTGACGGTCTTCTATTTCTATATGCAGGCTGCGGCACAAATTGCCAAGGCTGTAAGAAGCTAGGCCCATAAACACTTTACGGCTTAGGCGGACGGTGCATAATTTTTTTACATTAAGTTCGTAACCCGCTGATTTGAGATGATGTTTTATAAAAGAGTAATCGAAGTTTACATTGTGTGCAATAAAAATATTTCCGCTGAGCAGCTCAAAAATTTCGTCGGCTACTTCTTTAAATACAGGTGCGCTGGCCACCATGGCATTATTAATGCCGGTAAGTGCCGTAATATAAATTGGGATGTTTCTTTCAGGATTTATTAGCGTCTTAAAACTTTGCGTTACTTTATTTCCATCATGAATATAAATAGCAACCTCTGTAATGCCGCTGCCTGCCGCATGTCCACCGGTTGTTTCTATATCTACAATTGCGTACAAGTTAAAAGTTTAAAAAGTTTAAGGGGTTTAAAAAGTTTAAAAGGTTTAGGCCGTTTCAAAAGTTTAAGAAGTTTTCACCATTTATCTTTTGGCCATACACCCATTGCCTTATTTATCTACCTGCAAATTACTAATTAATTTAGTTGCAAATAAAAGTTCCTTTAAAAAAACCGCAGAAAGCAGAGAAGATGGAAGATACGCAGAGAATTACAGCATACCTCTGCGAAGTCTCTGCATCTCATGTTCTTTGCGGTAAGGAAGTTCGGTTACATAAAAATAAAAATAGCTGCTCATTTTGTACTTTTGCCAACTTGTAAAAGAAGACAGCGTATATGGAACTGACAAAAAATTTTGAACCGCAGGCAATAGAAACTAAATGGTATCAGCATTGGTTAAATAAAAAATATTTTTCCAGCAAGCCCGATGGCCGGGAGCCTTACACGATTGTAATGCCGCCGCCAAATGTAACCGGCGTGCTGCACATGGGCCATGCCCTGAACAATACGATACAGGATATTTTAATACGGCGTGCAGGAATGCAGGGAAAAAATACCTGCTGGGTGCCGGGTACCGATCATGCTTCTATTGCCACAGAAGCCAAAGTGGTGGCCATGTTAAGGGAAAGAGGCATTACAAAATCTTCGCTGGGCAGGGATGAATTTTTAGGCTATGCCTGGGAGTGGAAAGAAAAATATGGTGGCATTATTCTGCAGCAATTAAAAAAACTGGGCTTCAGCCTGGATTGGGACCGTACTGTATTTACGATGGATGCTGATTATTCGGCGTCTGTTTTAAAAGTGTTTGTAGCGCTACACAAAAAAGGAATTATTTACCGGGGAAAACGGATGATAAACTGGGATGTAAAAGCCCTGACGGCATTGAGTGATGAAGAAGTGATAAGAAAAGAGACGAAGCAGAAGTTGTATTATTTACGTTACCTGGTTGAAGATGATAGAGGACAGATGGCAGAGGACAGTGCTGCTATCAACGGTCAACTATCATCGGCCAACTCTATAACCATTGCTACCGTGCGCCCGGAAACCATTATGGGAGATACGGCTATTGCTGTACACCCGGATGATGATCGTTACAAACACCTGCATGGAAAGTTTGCGTTTGTGCCATTGATTAACCGCCGCATACCAATTATTACGGATGAATATGTGACGATGGATTTTGGAACAGGTGCTTTAAAAGTTACGCCGGCGCATGACCTGAATGATAATCACCTGGGGCAAAAACATGGGCTGGAAGTAATTGATATTTTTAATGATGATGGCACGCTGAATAACGACGCACAAATTTATATCGGGCTGGATCGCTTTGAGGCCCGCAAAAAAATTGTAGCTGAATTAGAAGAAAAAGGATACTTATTAAAAACAGAAGACTACAGCAGCGAAGTAGGCTACAGCGAACGCACAGACGCTGTAGTGGAACCACGCCTGAGTTTGCAGTGGTGGGTGAGCATGAAAGATATTGCAACGCCGGCACTAAAAGCGGTGATGCCCGCCCGTGCCGGTACGGACGGGGATGAAGAGATAAAATTTTACCCGCCAAAGTTTAAAAATCTTTACCGCCACTGGATGGAAAATATTAAAGACTGGTGTATCAGCCG
>JANLQE010000167.1:0-21349 GCA_031367625.1 Bacteroidota bacterium | reverse complement strand
AGTGCGTAAAATTCCCGCAGGAAAAACAATTTCATTTCTCTGAGGATTGTAATATGCATTTACGGTAGGAGGCGTCATGCCCCATTCTGTTTTATCTACCGGTTTATTAAGCTTAGAAAGCATATCATTATATTGCCATCTGGATGCGCTGCGGATATTGCCAATAAAATCATGTCGGTTTATTACCACTCCCTGGTAATCTTTCCATTTATCGGGATAGCCAATTTTATTTACGTAAGTATTTAATTTTTGTAAGGCACGCAGTTTTGTTTCACCGCTCATCCATGGCGAATTTTTTATGCGGCCTTCAAAAGTTTTTTGCATATTGGCTACCAGGTCCTTCATGCGTTTTTTTGCTTCGGGTTTAAAATATTTCTGCACATATAATTGCCCCAGCAGTTCGCCAAGTTGCCTGTCTATTAAGCCACTCATCCGCTCCCAACGGGGTGTTTGTTCTTTTTGCCCGGTAAGGGCTTTATTAAATTCGAAGCTGGTATTTACAAAATTGCTGCTAAGGCTGGCGGCATTATCTTTTATCACATTCCATTGCAGGTAAGTCTTCCAGTCGCTTACCGGTACTGCATTTAATAAAGAATCTGTAAAAATTACAAAGGCTGGCTGGGCCACAATTACCGTATCTACCGGTAAGGTGTAGCCGAGTTGTTTAAACCATAGCGGCCAGGCAAAATGCGGCGATGATTTACTGAGCTGCCGAACCGGCATTTTATTATACAACTTTACAGGGTCTCTCATTTGCACACGGCTTAGCTGTGCATTTGCCATGCTTGTTTCTAACTGCAGAATTTTTGCAGCATTTGCCTGCGCAATATTTTCCTTTACGCCGGTAAGCATAAACATTTTACTGATGTATTTTATAAAAGCTTCTCTTACACTTTTACTTCGGGGATCATCTTTTAAATAATAATCCCTGTCTGGCAGCGATGTGCCGCCCTGCGAAATACTCACTATGTATTTACTTACATTTTTTGAATCCTGCCTTACACCAACACCAAGGAGTGGCGATGCAATGGCATTGGTACGCAAATAAGCAACCATACTTAGTACATCTGTTTTGGTTTTAATGGCAGCAATTTTATTTAGGTATTGCCTGATGGGTTGATAACCCAATTTCTCAATGGCCACTGTATCCATGCTGCTGGCGTAATAATCTCCAATGCGTTTCATAAGACTGTTACCGCCTTTGTATGCTGCAGCATTTTGAAGCAATTCTTTTAATGCTTTTGAGCTTTCATCTGCTAACTGATTAAAACTTCCCCACCTTGTTTTAGAAGCAGGGACAGGAGTATTTTTTATCCAGTTGCCATTTACATATAAATAAAAATTATCGCCGGGCTTTACAGAAAGATCCATATTGGCCGGGTCTATAAACTTTTTTGGTGTTTGTGCATAACCGGTTTCGCAGGCTAACAGAGCGGAAGCGATAATGGCAAGCAATAATATTTTCATTAAAAATAATTTAGGCAATAAAAATATGCCTAAACATTTTATAATATTGTAAAATGTTTTTAATGGTAAACAGGAAAGCATCAGAGTGGTTTTAAAATGCTTTCACCCGATAAATATTATACCACGCCGGTGGGTAAGAATTTTTTGAGCCAGGTATTGTGCATTGGGGTTATCCAGCTTTCTGCTAATTCTTTTTTGGTGAGAACGGTGTTGTTAAAGTGGAGGGTATTTTCATTAATAAACTTATTTTGCACAGCATAGTTTAATTGGGATAATGGAAGTTGCTCTATTTTATCTTTTACAACAAATGCCAGCAACTGCCTGTTGAACATTTCAACATGGTATTTTTTTTCTATAGATTTTATCAGGTGTACCGAGCTGTCGGTACTGCAGCCGCTAACGCCTGTGGCGGTTTCATCTGCCATTAATACAATGAAGCGGCCAAAAAATAAATTGGCAAATCCTTTTACCGGTGAGCCATGGCTTTTCCAGTTGGCAGCAAAATCTTTCAGCATGTCTTCCATTTCCAGGGCTTCGCTTATTAAAAATAAACGGCTGCTTTGGTATATCCATACTTTAGAGCCTGCGCTAAAATCTTCCGGTAAATGTTGCTGAATGTCTAAATCCATAATGCAAAGGTAAGTGCTGTGGGTAAATGAATAAAGAGTTCTTTAAACTGAAATTAAATACTTTGTTAATCATCAATTGGCGTACTATCATTTTAAACCACGATCCGGTAGCTATCGGATTACACGAATAAATTCAGTATATTTTTCCTCAATCCGTGTATTAAATTTGTGCAATACTTTATAAATATAGTTGCTCATTTCAACTCATTGAAGCCGCTACTAACTCCGCAATATCCATCACTGCTACTTCATCTTCTTTTTCTTTATTTTTTACCCCATCCGTAAGCATGGTATTGCAAAACGGGCAGGCCGCAGCTATAATAGCAGCACCGGTTTCAATGGCTTCATTGCTGCGCTCTATATTTATTCTTACCGTACCTTTTTCTTCTTCTTTAAACATTTGTGCACCGCCTGCACCACAGCATAAACCGTTACTGCGGCAGCGTTTCATTTCTACCAACTCCACATCCATAGCTTCTAACACTTTGCGTGGGGCTTCGTAAATATTATTGCCGCGGCCCAGATAACAGCTATCGTGGTAAGTAATTTTTTTACCTTTAAAAACGCCGCCTTCTTTCATATTTATTTTTCCTTCATCTATCAGTTGCTGCAGAAAAGTTGCATGATGAATTACTTCGTACGTGCCACCAAGTTCGGGATATTCATTTCCCAGAATATTAAAACAATGAGGGCAGGCGGTAACAATTTTTTTAATGCCGTATCCATTTAAGCGCTGTATGTTTTGATAAGCCATCATCTGAAACATAAATTCATTGCCGGCACGGCGTGCAGGGTCGCCGGTACACATTTCTTCTTTACCCAAAACGGCATATTTAATTCCCACTTTATCTAAAATGGTTACAAATGCCTTGGTTATTTTTTGCGCCCGCTGATCAAAGCTGCCGGCGCAGCCAACCCAAAATAATATTTCAGGGTTTTCTCCCTTTGCCACCATTTCTGCCATTGTAGGAACATGCATATCATTACCGTTTATATCAACAAAGTAAACAACATTTGTTGATTGATGTTTGCTATGTTACATATATTTTTGTAAACTAATTACAGATTTGAAAAAAATAATTAATAAAATAGCTAACTGGGAAGCATGGCCTTTTAAACTGATATATGCGCCCGTAGGCCCAATGTGGCTATGGTACATACTAAAATCAGGAGCGGTTTGGTTTTTTACACCCAGTAATCCCAAACTCACTTTTGGAGGTATGGAAGGCGAGCCCAAAAAAGAGATGTACGATTTATTGCCGTCACATTTATATCCCGCTACCTTTAATGTAATGCCTTCAGACGATGTGGCATCAATTATACAAAGAGCAAATGAAAAGCAGATCGGTTTTCCATTTATTGTAAAGCCCGAAGTAGGAGGACAGGGGATTTTGTTTAGAAAAATTGACACTGCAGAAGAACTGATGCATTACCACTCCCTGGTACCTGTAGAATACATTGTGCAAAGGATGGTGCAATATCCTATTGAAGTTAGTGTATTTCATATACGGCATCCGCAGCATAGCAAAGGAATTGTTACCGGTTTTTTACATAAAATTCCGCTGCAGGTAACAGGAGATGGCAAGCATACTTTGGAAGAATTGATTTTAAAACATCCCAAGGGTGCCAAACGTACAGGAGAATTACACAGCAAGCACAAAGAAAACTGGAATTCTGTTATTAATAAAGATGAAAAATATATGCTTAGTTATGCGGCTAACCATAACCGTGGGGCGCACTTTATAGATTTAAAAAATGATATTGATGACAGACTGGTGGCGCTGTTTGATAATATAAGTATCGGCATAAATGATTTTTTTTACGGACGTTACGATATTATGTGCAACAGTATTGAAGAATTAAAACAGGGGAAAAATTTCACCATCCTGGAATATAACGGATGTGGTGCAGAGCCCAATCATTTTTATGATACGGGCTACACTTTAAGAGAGGCATACAGGGAAATTTTAAAACACTGGAAAGCACTCTACGAAATAAGCAGGTACAATGCTGCCCTTGGTGTAAAGCCCTGGCCTTTTTTTAAAGGGGTAAAATTCCGGCGTGATACAAAAAAAATGATTCAGTTAATGAAAGAAGCAGATTTAAAAATTGGTTGATTACTATTTGTCAGAAAGGCTTTCCGTGGGTTTGCTCAATTAATTTTGTAGTGATAAATGGAAGTTGTTTCATTGCCTTTATGAATAAATTTGTGACGCCTGTTTTGCCAAAAAAATATTGTACCATCCTTCCCGCCCGTAACCTTTTTGCAAATGTTTTATTCCATGTTTTTAAATAATTATTTTCCATTATTTTTCTGCTGACAGCGTTTGTTAAAAATGCTGAAATGTTTACGGCTGCTATCTTTGAGCCATGCATTGCCATGCTCATGCCATTGCCGCAGAGCGGTGTAATCATACCTGCCGCATCGCCAAGCAGCAATACGTTATTTTCAATCTGCGTTTTAGGTTGAAAAGATATTTGCGAAATAGAAAGAGGCGCAGCATACAGTTTTGTGCTGTTGGCAAAAATATTTTTTAAATAAGGATTGGCAGATAATATATTTTTCTCCATTTCATCTATGGAATTGTTGCTCTCTTTTAAATTTGCTGCATTGGTAAGGTAGCAAAGACAATATTTATCATCTTCAATTTTAGAAATACCGCAGTAGCCATTTTTAAAATTATGCAGGGCAATAGTACCGGGTGCACAATCAGTTTTAATATGGTATTTTATGCCGATATAATTATTGAGTTTACCTTTTGCTGACTGGGTAAAAGGGCGTTTCCATTTTACATCCAGGTTACTCCTTTTTCCAAAACTTCCACAACAGACTTTGGCTGTAAAATTTCCTTTTGTGGTAGTAATATAAAAAATATCATCTTTAAAAATCACTTCTTCTGCTTTACAGTTCTCCAGTAATTTTACTCCAAGGCCCAGCGAAATTTCTTTTAAATCATTATCAATTTTGTAACGGCTTATGCCAAAACCGCCTAATGGTAAATCATGCTGTAACGCAGTACCACCGGGCGAAGTGACCATCAGTTTTTTTATTACAGGCAGTTGCATTTTATAAAGTGGCAACCCAAGGCTTTCTAAAAAACTCCAGCTTTCCATGCTTATATATTCTCCGCAAACTTTATGAAAAGGATACTCTTCTTTCTCAAATAAAATTATTTTAAAACCCTGCTTTGCCAATTGTATAGAGAGGCAAAGCCCGGCAAGCCCGCCACCAATAATGGCTGTATCATATAAATTACTGTTACTCATTTTTATAAATAATTAAATGCCGGAAAGCCCATTTCCATTGTATAGTGTAGTTATTTATGCCTGCTGCAGTAAAAATATTTTGCCATTCTTTTTTGGTAAATCCCCTTGCTACAGAAAGCGGTGCATCATTTTTTACAAGATACGATTTTGAAAAAACACGGGCGATCCATTTAATAGCATAGTATGCAATTGTGTTTCGGTGAAGATCATTGATAAAAAAGCCTTTTGTACATTGCCGTTGCATCCATTGCAACATTTTTATTAACTGCTCTTCTGTAAAATGATGGCAGAATAAGGAAGAGAAAATAATATCGGGTTTTGTAGAAGCAAAAGATACTTTACCGTAATCACTGGTAATCCATCCGGCATTTAAATCAGGGTATTGTTGCTTTGCAAAATCAATACATTCTTTTTTTATATCAATGCCAATAAAATGGGGTGCAATATTTTTTTTGCCACACCATGTTGCAAGGGCTTTTAAATTATCGCCGCCACCACAGCCAATTTCGCAGATAGTTAAGGGCCCGGAATGATTTTTATTTATAATAAGCTGAATTCCTTTTATTGTTATTGAATGGCCACCCAACAAAGTATTGATGCTGTTCAGCTCTTTCATATTTTGCTTTATATCAGCAAAAGGAATATCATCTTCATCTAATAATTCTTTTTTATATGAACGTTTTGTAAGGCTAACCATAGGTTGCAGTAAATGTTTCCATAGTTAGGCCGGGGCCAAATGCGGCCGCAAATATTGTAGCCGGAACTTCATTTTTTTGCTGTTCTAATTCATCCATAATTTTTTTCAGCACAAATAAAATAGTAGGGGAGCTCATATTTCCATAATCTTTTAAAATATCATAAGAATATTTTAATGCACAATTATCCAGGTTCATACTCAAAGCAATAGCATCTAATATTTTTTTTCCGCCGGGGTGTATGCACCAATGTGTAATATCATCAGTTGTTTTTCCGGCGGCATCCAAAGCATTTTTCACCAGCCCGTTAAAATCTTCTTTTATAAGATCGGGTATATAACCGGTAAGCGTCATTAAAAACCCTTTTGAAGAAAGTTCCCATGCCATATCTTTTTTTCCTTTAAAAGAAACATCAGAAAAAAAGCTATCAATATGCAACCCTTTAAAACTACTGTTACTTTGTATGAGCATAGCTGCACACCCATCTCCAAATAAAAGAGAGGAGGTAATATTATCTGCCGATATTTCTTTTTGAAAATGCAACGTACACAGTTCTGTACATACCACTATCACATTGGCGTCTTTGCTGCTTTTGCAAAATGCATCTGCCAGTTTTAAACCATGCACAGCGGCATAACAGCCCATAAAATTTACAGAAGTACGCACTATATTTTGCGGTAGCTCCATGGCTTCCATAATCTGCAGATCAAGCCCGGGCGCACTCATGCCGGTACAGCTTACCGTAATTAAATGAGTAATCTTATTTTTGTCAATCTTATTTTTAATACAATCTTCAATTGTTTTTACAGAAAGTGCAGATGCATTTTTATTATACCACTGCATTCTTTTTTCGATGGTAGGGAAAGGTTCCAGATCTGCAGAAGCAGGAAAAAAATCACGTTCAGCGGCAGTAAAATCCGGGGCTACAGAATAGCGGTATTCAATACCAGATTGCCTGTAAAGGAATTTTAATTTTCTGCTGTCGGTTTCATCTTTGCTGTAAACTTTATCTGCAAAAGAAAACAACCCTTGCTGCGGGTGCTTAAATGCGGGTACGCCGGTTGCTATAGAAATTATTTTGCTCAATATTTTTCAATTATAAATAAAATGATAAAAGCCGTATTGGTAAATGCCGAAGCCAGTATATTCATGCGCATGGTATTTTTAAAATTTGCATTACTCTGGTCTTTGCTAACTTTATAAAACCACCAGAAAAAATATACGAGTACCGGCAGCATACAGATTTGAATAAGAAAAAACCGATCCAGTTCCAGGTTACTGCCAAAATAATATGCCAGTGAAAATATGGCAAGCATATAAATGATAGCGGTAAAAACAAAAGTTCCCCGGTAGCCAAGTAAATAACTGAGTGTACTAACGCCATCTTGCCTGTCCTGTTGATGCTGATAAATCTGTGTAAGCGGGTAAAAGCCTCCTACCAGCAGCGAAGATGCAAGCATAGCCATAACGGGAACGTGTAAAGTTTTTATCCGGCTGCTTCCGTGCTTTACCAAAAAATAAATTACTGCACCCTGAAAAATAATAACGGTTAAATACCCCAAAACGGGATATTGTTTTAACCTTATGCCACGGTAACTGTATGCCCGGGATGCGGCAATAAAGGCCAATATACCCGCAAAAAAATAAATGCTTATCAGTAAACTTAATAAGAGCGCTGCCATATCCATTACAACAGTTGTATAAAATAATTGTTTGGTAGGTTGTTGTGGATTTTTAATACCACCAATACTGCCTGTATCTCTATCCATATAACTGTTGTAGCCGTTACTGGCCGGATATACCAGCCCATGAAGTATAACAAATATCAGGATGGCATTACCATAATTAATATCGGCAACCTGGCTAAGGGAAAACCAATATACCGGCATCAAAAAAAACGAAAAATGAAAACGTAATAATTGGATGGTAGATGATTGAAGCATATTTTTTATTAAATGTAAATTATGTAATGTTTGTTAAAACTAATATGATTGCAAAAGTTATTTGAAATTGAATAGTATTTTGCATAAAACTTAATCAGGCCAAATGAAAAATACATTATTTATAGCCATTCTTCTGTTCACTTTTATTAGCGTATATGCACAAAAAACTTTAACACCTGCAGACGCAGGCAGCAAGATTCATTTTGTTATAAAAAACTTTGGCATTAATACCGGGGGTGATTTAACCGGCATGAAGGGCGATATAAAATTTGATGCTGCAAAACCTGCCCTGTGTTCTTTTAATGTAACTGCAGATGTAAAAACAATTGATACTGATAATGGCAAGCGGGATGCACATCTAAAAAAGGAAGAATATTTTGATGCAGAAAAATATCCTGTTATCCGCCTGGTTAGTACAAAAATAGAATCTGCGAATAAGGGCTCAACCTACATGTTTACCGGTAATCTCACCATAAAAGGTACAACTAAACCTGTGCATTTTTTATTTACTGCAATTGCAAAAGACGGTGGTTATTTATTTGCAGGCGGGTTCGAAATAAACCGGCTTGATTTTAAAGTAGGTGATAATAGCGCTGTAATGTCTAATAATGTTACAATATCTATAAGTGCCCTTTCAAAATAATCCGTTCTTTTTCTTTAAACAGAGGCTTCTTATCTTTGAGGGATGTCTAAATTGATCCGCATTTTTTTCTGGGGTTTGGTGATTAGCTTTCTGGGTTCGTTGCCATTGGGCACTTTAAATGTGGCTGCTATGCAGATAGGCATACAGGAAAGTATCAGGCAGGCCACCTATTTTTCGTTGGGTTCAATGGTTGTAGAAATGATTTATGTGCGCATATCACTGGTAGGCATAGACTGGATAAGTAAACAGGAGAAGCTGATGAAAATTATGGAGTGGGTTACACTGGCAATTGTAGCAGCACTGGCTACCGGCAGTTTTATTGCGGCTATGCATGGGGGTGAGAATGCAAAAAACCCTATTTTAGATAATAATATGAACAGGTTTTTACTGGGTATGCTTGGCTGCGCCATTAACCCGGTAGTGGTAGTATTTTGGTTTGGCTGGAGCACCGTACTTTTTACAAAAAAGATTTTGCAACCCGTAAACAGCCAGTACAACAGTTATATCGTGGGGATTGGGATAGGGGCTTTTATAGGTAATTGTGTTTTTATTTTTGGCGGTAAATTTCTGTATAGCAAATTAGCTGGTGCCCAACATTATATGCATTGGTTTATCGGCGGTATTTTTGCGCTGACGGCTCTTATACAATTGTATAAAATATTAAGGCATAAAGATGCAGTAGATAAACTGCAGCATATAAAAAAACAAGAAATAACACAGCCTTTAATTTAATATTTATACCACTGATAAATACAAATAATTCAGTAAAAAAAATCATTGTGTTCTGTTTAATTCTCCATTTCCTGCGCCCATTTATCGCGGTCATCGGGGCTTAATTTCCAGGGAGCAAAATTATTTTCAATATTGCTGAACATGCCGTTCCATTCCTGCGGGGCATTGCTGTCTTCCATAATAAGGCTGCGGCGGAGTTCTAAAATAATATCCAGCGGGCTTATGCTTACGGGGCATTCCAGCACACAGGCGTTACAGGTAGTGCAGGCACGCAGTTCTTCTACCGTAATGTAATTGTTCAATAATGTTTTGCCATCGGCTTTAAATTCCTTGTTTATTTTTATATTTTTTCCCACTTCAGTTGCCCGGTCCCGGGTGTCCATCATTATTTTTCTTGGGCTTAGTAATTTGCCTGTTTGGGTAGCCGGGCAGGCAGCAGAGCAGCGGCCACATTCGGTGCAACTGTAAGCGTCTAATAAGTTTTTCCAGCTCAGTTCCATTACATCTTTTGCACCAAACCCGGTAGCCACCGGGTTCATCGTTTGTGCATTACCGGTAGGGGTCAGTTCGGGCTGCATTATATACTTTACTTCGTTCTGCACATTTTCCATATTGCCCATTTGGCCCAAAGGCAAAAGCCTTGCATAATATGCATTGGGGAATGCCAGCATGATATGCAGATGCTTGCTGTACGGCAGGTAATTTAAAAATGCAAAAATACCAGTGATGTGCAGCCACCAGCACGTACGCTCCACCAACGTTAAATTAACTGTTGTAAAGTGGCCGAACAGGGGTGCCATGAGTCCTGAAATAACGAAGTTGCCCGTTTCCCTGTAATGCTCACTTCCCTGCAACTGCAATGCCCTGTCAGTGGCATTCATGGTAAGAAAAAGTGCCATTAAAATAATTTCTGTGATCAGTATATAATTTGCATCACTGCGTGGCCAGCCATCCAGGTCGTGACTGATAAACCGTTTTAGTTTTAAAATGTTTCGCCTGATCAAAAAAACAACACATACGCTTAATACTCCAAATGCAAGTATTTCAAAAAAATCAATGGTAAATGTATAAAAGCTTCCGAGTGTACCCAGAAAAAGCCGGTGTGTTCCAAACAGTCCATCCAGGCCTATTTCCAGCACTTCTATATTAATGATGATAAAGCCTGCGTAAATAATAAAATGCATTACCGCTACCAGCGGGTTGCGAAACATTTTCTTTTGGCCAAAAGCCAGCAGCAAAAGGTTCTTCCAACGCAGGCCTGGGTTACCGGTTAAGTCTTCCTCTTTCCCAATCAGTATATTGCGCCTTATCTGTATGATGTTTTTTGTAAATAACCATATTGCAAAACCAGCCAGCAATACAAAAATAACCTGCGGTAAATACTGCATATTTTTAATTTATAATAGCTAAGGTAGAATATTTAATATTTACATTTTATATTGGATATTTTTGAGGAATAAATAATTTGTTTTTTATGATATTAGATAAACAAACTGCAGATAAAAAGCTCCGCCGCATGGCACTGGAAGTAGCCGAACGCAACTATGGAAACAACGAAATAATCTTAATCGGCATTAAAGAAAACGGCATTTTTATAGCAAAAAAAATAGAGCAGTATCTTAAAGAAGTATTTACCGGAACCATACAGGTACTATCGCTGGAGATAGATAAAAAAAATCCGGGAGAAATAAAACTAAGCAGTGCCGTTGATTTTAATAACAAAACTATTTTACTCATTGATGATGTGGCTAACAGCGGCCGCACTATGCTGTATGCTTTAAAACCATTATTATCCCAATATCCTAAAAATATACAAACCCTTGCGCTGGTAGAGCGTACACACAAACAATTCCCTATAGCTGTAAATTATACAGGTCTTTCCGTATCTACTACCTTGCAGGAAAATATTGTAGTAGAAGTAAAAGACGGGGAAATATCCGGTGCTTTCTTAAGCAATAAAGTGTAAAGCAATAAGGCAAAAATATTTATAAGCATTACGAAAAACTGCATTTTTTTGTAAGTCAAAAGAATATATTGTTTAGTTTTTCGCAGCGGCAAAAGCTGCAGCATCAGGTTTCAATTGCCCCTTACCAGCCAATCAGATTATTTCTCCCCAAACCTTACACAAATTGCACAATTTGCCCAAATAGGCATGGTTTTTACATTGCAGGCGTAAAGAATATGAGCCAGGCATTTATAAAAGAAAGTGATGAAGAGTGGTTACATGATATAAGCCCACATTAAATGCGCTGCAGGGTTACCTTAGCAGGCAAAATAACGGTGTAAGGGTTTATGAAAAAAGTAATTGTATAGATAAAAAAAACGGGCAAACAATTGCATACAATGAGTAATGGACTTTCTTATGCAAAAGATGCCAACGGCAGGTGGCAAATTATTGATTGAAAGTATGTATGTTATATTAACATTAAGTTTTTAGTTTGAAAAGCCTGCATCGGATTTTAAATGCATATTTACCTTTATTGAAACTAAATATATAGCGTTAATAAATTTAATAAATATTTAAACTTCTATTTATGAAACAACCAGGTAATGTTACACTCCAAAATGCACCAAACACTACTGAAGTATTTTTTGATCATGCTACAAAAGAAAAAATACATAAGCACCTTTCAGATATTAATGACATCATTACAGAAGAAGATATTAAAAACATAAAAACCGATATGACGGTAATGCCCTTTGTTATCAGTATGCCGGAATAATTGGTTTTGTGGAATGAACCCTTGTTGGTAAAAGCCTGTTATAAATTCAGCCAGTAATTCATTTTAAAAACAACAGCCCTGTTTTTATTTTTAAACAAGGGGCTTGTAAAATAATTATCTGTATATACTAAAAAGAAATCGCTCATAGGTTTAAAACGGTATTGAAGGCGGCTGTTGATATTAAAATTGTTTCGCTGGGTATTATACTGCAAAAAAGTTGTCCAGAAAATAGCGGTAGAAAAATTAATCTCTATCCTGGAAGAAAGCAGGAACAATTTTGTAGCCCCATAAGTTGCCGGGAAAGATAATTTATTGTATTCAGCATTCAGGCCAACATTTACATGTGGCTGCTTCCTTACATTTATTCCGGCTTTTACTGACTGGTATGAGCCATTATAAAACCCGCCTGTTGCTGCATTGAAATTAAAACTAACTGTTTTTCTAAAATTAGAATTATACCCTACACCAGTTTGATTATAAGAATAACGCCCCACGGGCAATGGTATAGCACCTGTAAATGATACAGGAAAAAGCAGGTTTACACGGTTGTTATTTACGCTCGCAGATATATTGGCGGTATTTTTTAATTGTAAAGAATAATTGAGCCCGGTGTTTTGCTCATTTAAACTGTTATCCGGATTAAATACAAAATAATTATTTACATTAAAATTGTGAGAATTGATAAATCCCTTAGCAGGATAAATACGATAACCCAGTTCATTATATAAATCTTTGTAACCCACCCGAACAATAGTGTCTCTAAGGGCATCATAATTTTCTACCCTTGTAACAAAACCCATATCTGTATAATAATTAGTGCCTAAAGTACTTGCATTTAATAATGCCGAAAATTTTCTTCCATTGTAATTACCTCCCACATTAAAAAAGTTATTGCCGCTGTTAATGCCCGGTTTTAAAGAAAAATTATAACTGGCCCATCCGCCCAGGGTACTTTGTAAATTATTGTAATTAAATTCCAGGCCGGCATTGCGGCCATAAGCAGCTAAAGGATTTTTTTCTTTTTTTGCATTGCTTATAAAATTTTCTTTATTGAGAAAGTAGGCTTTTATTCCGGAATTTTTTAATACCCTTTTTTGAAAAGTGGCAGCAGTATAATTTTGTGGGGCAACCTCGCCTTTTTTTGCTGTTTGAATATTCAGTAAACCAATACGGGTAGATTTGTTGATATTGCCCGACAGCCTTGCACCTGCAATGATTGGCAACTTATTACCCTCTTTATCCAGCCCAATGGTTCTTGAATAAAATGGCCTCACACTATTGTTGCCAAAATTGGCAAACAGGTCAGCGTTTTCTAAAAAAAAAGTTCTCCGTTCCGGAAAAAAAATATTGAACCGGGAAAGGTTAGTTACCTGCCTGTCCACCTCTATTTGCGAAAAATCTGGGTTGGCAGTAATATCTAAATTTAAAGATGAGGATAAGGCCAGCTTGCCGTCAAAACCTGCATTGGCAGTGCCTTTTATCCCTGTGCTGTTTTGCATGTCATCGTTAAGTCCTCCTGTAACATAAGGAATAAAAACGGCATTGTTGCCTGCGGTTGGCGGTGGCATATCCCAAATTAATGCGCCTGCGTAGGTTAGGGAATGAGAAGGAAAATTGATGGGTACATGTGTCCATACGCTGTACTCATTGGCTTTTGTATCTACCCGTAATAAATTTAATCCCCACAATAATTTTTCGCTGGTGTAGCGTAGGGTTTTAAAAGGAATGGCTATTTCAGCCGTCCATTTATCTTTGTATCTTTTAGTGGCGCTGTACCATTTATTATCCCAGCTCCAGGCGCTTCCATTGCCCAGGGGAAGTTGATCTTCGGACTGTGCATTAAATGCATTAACTACAAAAAAGAAACCGTTTGTTCGCTGGTTGGTGGGGTCTAATATTATGGCCACACAATCGTTACCGTCATGGCCGTTATCCCTCTTTAATGTTTGTATAAAACTTTTACCGGAGTCGTAAGCAGTAAAACCAAAATAGATGAACTTGTCATCGTGGGTCATTTTTACTTCAGTTTTACGTTGGGGCCTTCCCACATCGGTAGGATATTTTAGCAAAAATGAATCTGCTATTGGGGTAACAGCCCATACTGGTTCATCCAATACTCCATCTATTTTAATGGGTTCGGTGGTTTTAGCAATGCGAAACTGGGATTGCCTTTTAAAAATATCCGCGTTTCCATGCTGTGCCTTTACGGTAAAACTTAAAAGTAATAATAAATAAAATAACTGCAGTTTCATGAAAAAGTTTGATAAAAATATCTGTTAGATAGAATTATTTTTTTTGTTTACAAAACAAAAAATATTAAAGGAGTTATAAATGGATAAGTGGTAGTTAGGTTAAGCGTTATTCTTACTGTTTTTTGATAACAGGCATAAAGTTTTTTATCATTGTACCGCAAGGCCGGCTCACCTGATCACATAGTTTTTTTTATCTTTCCTAAAGCATAGATAAAATTTATGGTGATATCAATATTTTTTTATAATCAGCAATCATGCGCCCATCTGTTTTATCATCGTTTTACTGAAAGAATTTTTTTGTATGCCCTGCTTCCGGGCCTGCCTTGTTATAGCTGCGAAAATATTCATCAGCAGATATTACCCCGCTGCCTTTAATAGAAAATACAATCAGCAGTACTAAAACAATCAGGGAAAGAATTAACTCTGCATTGGTAAAGCTCATTCCTGCCTTACTGTTTACAAAAGCAATTGCTCCTATAATAATGGGTATTTGAATGATACATATCCAGCGGGTAAATAAACCGGCAGCAATAAACACACCACCCAAAAGATTAATATAAGTGATAATAAAAGCGATGGTTTCTGCATTGTTATCAAACATATCCATGCCGCCGCTGTGCAGCATAGCCTGCAGGTTGGCCGAATACCTGAAAAAAGAAATCCCCTTCCATAAAATAATCAGGCCAAGTGCAATCCTGAATAAGGTGAGCCACCCGGGCTGATTGGCGGCACTGTTTTTTGAGCCTGGTTTATCTGGTTCCATTATTAAGATTTTAGTATTAAAAATAATCCGGACAAATAATTTAAAAAATGTTTTAACAACAGTAAATGAGCCACCCTAAAATACAAAAAATGGACCCGGTTACAACGTAAAAACAGCGTAAAGTTAATATAAAATAAGGGAAGCCGTTAGAGCATAATAAACAGGCACATCTTTTGCATTCATCGGTTTATCATTAATAAAAACTAAAACAATGAAAAAATTAATTTTAATGCTGCTGGTAAGTATCAGCATAGGCTTTGCTGCAACAGCCCAGGAAGTAGAAACCAAGGTAAAGAAAACCACAACACCTGTGCAAAAAGTGCAAAATACTTTCAGCAGGCGAAAGCATTACAAAGGGTATAAAATAAAGCATACCCGCAATGGCCATACCACCAAGCATAAGGTAAATTTAAAAACAGGAAAAACAGAAACAAAAAAAGACTAAAAGTAAAAACCTGAGGCTGTCTCAAAAGAAAATTTTCATACAGTAAAAAACATTAGCATTAACACAACCAATGTTATACGTTTTGTGTAAAACAAAAATTCTTATGAGGCAGCCTTATTAATTTGTGCAGATGATGAGGAAAATGTCGTGTTGGTTTATATGTATTTTTGATTGGATTGCACTTTAGTCAGCCAGTTTTTTTGCCAAGCTCAATGTTGTTATCTGGCGTTTTTTCCTGTCGTCATTGTAAAAACCTTTGTTTAAGCCTGGGTGTCGGAATCATACAGTTGTCCCGCTTGCCAAATATTTTGTACCGTGTTTTTGCAATGATGTTGTAAACAAAATCTCTCAACGGCCTGGGAAAAATAATGAAAACATAAAACAGTTTCCAAATTCCTCCTAACTCTTTCAATACATGAAGTCCTGCTGATGATTTGAGAAAGTATTTGTCTCCGTTGATGAAAACGAATGAATCAAAATCATCTGTGGGTAAACCAAATTTTTTTAGCAACGTCTGTCCGCTTTCCGATTGCAATGAAGCAAATTTGAATTTCGCTTTCGGGTCTCTTTTGATTGTGAATTGCACAATACTGTTGCATAAATTACAAACTCCGTCAAAGAGCAAAATATGTGGTTCTTTATTACTCATTTAATAATTTTTTCCAATCGTTACCCTCTGCTACTTGTTTTATAGTCTTATTTCTTTTTATCAAAAAGCCTTTCATGTATTTTTTTAGAATAAGTCTTGAAAAAAACTTTCCCAATATTCCAAAAGGGGCTTCAAAAACAAATATATCAATCATAGTAGTTTCTTTTTCTGTGCATTCAAATAAATGTTGATGGTGCATTTTTTTGAATACTCCTTTAACTATTTCACTCACAAAATATTTTGGATAATCGTATGCAGATATTTTTGTTGTTTGGTTTTGGTAAATACCAAAATGCTTTGCCCTCCATGTAACAACATCATTTAATTTCATAATACCAGATGTGATTCCTGAGATTGCTCTTTCATTTGTTTCTTGTGTACTTAGTTGATGTAAGTCCACGCTCAGAGAGAGAAGAAAGCATCTTTCTATGGGAGCATTTATTTCCGTTTTAAGTTCAATCGTTGCCATTCTCTGCCTTGTTTAGAATATTGGATATAGCTGTTTCAATAGTCGGATATTTAAAAGCATAACCTGCTTCAAGAAGTTTTTCAGGCACAACCCAACGACTTTTCAAAATGAGTTCTGTTTCTGTTTTAATAATTATTGCACCAATTTTAAGAAGCCATACGGGAGAAGGCAAACCAATTTTTGTTTTCATTGCTTGTCTGAAAATTTTCATCAGCGTTTTGTTGTCAATAGGGTTTGGTGCTGAGCAATTAAAAACTCCTTTCAATTCGCAGTGTGAGTGAAAAAACAAAATAATGTTGAACAAATCTTCGATGTGAATCCAACTGAACATTTGATTTCCGTTTCCTTGTTTGCCTCCTAACCCAAACCGAACAAGATTTATAAATGGTTTCATTACTCCTCCGTCTTTCCCCAATACGATTGCCATTCGTAGAGCAACTTGTCTTGTGTTAGGAAGTTGGAATGAGAAAAATGATTTTTCCCAACTTGTCGCAACATCAACAGAAAAACCTTTTCCAATTTCTCCTTTATTTTCCGTCATTGGTCTGTCTTCAGCATGTCGGTAAATTGTTGCGGTGCTTGAGTTAATCCAAAGTTCAGGTGGATTGTTGCATTTCAAAATCGCTTCGCCAAGTGCTTTAGTTGTTTCTGTTCTGGATTTTAATATTTCTGTTTTGTTCTTTTCATTGTAACGGCAATCAACTGATTTGCCGGCAAGGTTTATTAGCATCTCTGAATTTTCAAGTGCGTTAATTATTCCTGCTGTGTCTTGCCATTGAATATTTTCTTTCTGTCGGGAAATAATAATTACCTGATAGCCCAAATTACTAAATTGCTTTGTTAGATATTTTCCAACAAACCCAGTTCCACCTGCTATAACAATTTTTTTACCCAATGTCAGATTATGAAAATTAGAATGATAAAACGATATAATACCCAAGTGTATGAAATAAATTTAGGTAAAAGGAGTTTTATTACTCTCCTTTTATGTTCAAAGAACATAAAAACAACTGCTCCAAAAAAGTAAGAAATATTTCCCATACTACTTATAGTGTAAAAATGATTTAATAAAAGCAAAGGCAATAGTAATAATGAACCCATCAAAGAAACCAACAGCATATTCAAGTAGTAGTCTGTTTTAAGCGCAAATGATTTTTTGTAAATAAATGGTAGTTGGAAAATCAATTGCCCTACAACCATAAAAAGTTCAAATTTCCAGTCATACTTAAGGGTTAATAAATGTTGAATGAGTTTAGCAAATTGGCTTAATGTAAATGCTGTAACGCCAATACAAATGAGCATAATCCCTACTTTTAAATATTGCTTATTCACGGATTTCTTCTCTTATTGGTAACACATCTTTGGGAATATCGTCAATGGAATTTACTGGAATATATTCTGTCTCAAATGTTCCTTCGTAGCCAAATAGTTTCCCCCACGTCTTGTTACTCACTACAACAGAGATTTTGAATTTCTGTTCTTTATCGTCAAACCATTCACAAACATTTGCATCACCAGAAAATACCATTGGAAATTTGAAACTAAAAACCCCTTCATAAAATCGTTGTTCACCTGACCGAAGATTTAATCCTCCATTTTCTGAAACCGACATTTCAATATCAACTGCAAGGTGTTGATGTGTTCCTAAATAATCAACAATCCGTTTTCTCTTTTTACTATAAATCATTGTTGCATCAAATCTCCTCTCACGATTTGGAAACCTGTATTTGCGAACCCAGGTAACTGTCTCTCTTCCGAACTTATCTTTGTAAGCATAGTTCTCAATAGTAAAGGGAACATCTTTTCCTTTTTGCGGAAACATGATATTTCTCCATGTTCCTACATATAAAAATGGAAGTGTATATGGCTTGCCATACCATACGCTTTGCATTATACCTTTTCCTATGGAAGCAATTTGATCGTTGCTGTCAAACCCAAAACGTTTTTGAATTTGCGGATGGAGTTTTTGAAAATCCGAACCTAAAACCTGTTGATATATTGAACTCATTACTTTTGTTTGGTTATACAATTGGATGCTTTCGGCAAACATCTGATGTTAAGAATTGCAATAATTGAAATAGCAACCATTGAAATGTTAAGTGAAAAAGGATTGAAAGGAAATGTAAAGATTATTGCATTGCTAAAAATTGCTGCTGCAGAAAGCAGAAGTAATGCAACAATATTTATAATGTGAATTGATTTTTTGTGACCGATAAGAATAATAAGCCCGAAAAGTATTTCAGCCCAACCGATAAAGGTCAAAACATTTTTTTCATTTCCTGTAAACACTCCTGACTGTTTTAGTATTTCTATTTCTCCTGTGTCAGTGAATAAAAGTTTGGGGATTAGTCCCTGATATATCCAAACTAGACTTAAAGCAATACTTGAAAGCAGAACGGTAAGCTGTGCTGTGAGAGCTTGCTTGGGGTGCATCCCTTTTTCAATCCATTTTTTTAAGCAGTCAAAACTCCATGCGGTTGCCCAAATGATAAGAGGCCGGAAAATAAATTTGTCAAACCCCTGCCCGACAATTCCCCAACGGGTTTCATAGTCGTAACCAGTAAAGAATTTTATTCCATCTGATTCAGGAATGTATTTCCAGTAACCTGAACCTTGTTTGATAATTGATAGGTTACTGTCAGATGAAAACTTTAAAACCGATGTGCTTTCACCGTTTTCTTTGGTCTTAGTTGCAACGCTTTCACCAATGCCATTTACTTTAATTCCAAAACCTATTTTAGTTGAGTAAAGGAACTTTTGAGGTTCTGTCGGTTCGTCTTTTGGTAAATATTTTATTTCGGTAAACCGCAAGTCCCACAATTGATGAATTGCAGGGTCTTGAGTATGTGTCCATAAAGTGTCAAGGTCGCAATTAATTTTAGTCTCTATATAAAGAGGTCGTCTTTTCAATCCCAGGGGTCTTTTAAAATGGAAGATAACATTTTTATTGCTGCAACTAATATTGTTGATAGTAAAGTAAAAATAAAAGCAACATATTATAATGCTGCTTCTATCTTAAAAATTTATTGTCCATTGACGTATTGGGTTATTCTCTACACCGCCCTGTTCCCATCAAAGTTTTCCAGTTCTTTGCTCACTGCATTTAAGAAAGTAGAACCCAAAGCACCATCAATAATGCGGTGGTCGTAACTTAAGGAAATATACATCATGTGGCGGATGCCGATAGTATCGCCCTGCGGGGTTTCAATAACCATCGGGCGTTTTTTTATGGCGCCTACCGCCATAATAGCCACCTGTGGCTGGTTAATAATGGGAGTGCCCATGATGCTGCCGAATGTGCCCACGTTGGTAAGTGTAAAAGTTCCGCCGGTAGTATCGTCGGGTTTTAATTTTCCGGTACGGGCAGCATTGGCCAGGCTGTTTACCTGTTTGGTAAGGCCTACCAGATTTAACTGGTCGGCATTTTTAATTACCGGCACAATAAGGTTGCCGCTTGGCAATGCGGTGGCCATGCCGATACCGATATCTTTTTTTATAATTATTCTATCCCCGTCAACAGAACTGCTGAGCCACGGATATTTTTTAATACATTTTACAATGGCTTCAATAAACAGGGGCGTGAAAGTTATTTTTTCGCCTTCTCTTTTTTCAAAATCTTTTTTCACTTTTTCCCGCCACAATACCAGGTTGGTAACATCACATTCTGCAAAACTCGTTACATGCGCACTTGTACGTTTACTATCCACCATGTGCTTGGCAATGAGTTTGCGCATACGATCCATTTCTATTATCTCTGTATTGCCCTGAAAAACAGCCGGTAGTTGTGCTTCATTTCTTTCTGTTGGCACAATGGCTGAAGTAAGAACTGTTACCTGCTGTACAGGCTGAGATAGCTGCTGTGGCTGGCTTAAAGGAGCGCTGCCACGGCTGGCAAGGTATTGTAAAATATCTTTTTTGCTTACTCTTCCATCCTGACCGGTACCTTCAATATTTTCCAGTTCGCTCATGCTGATGCTTTCGCTTTGGGCAATATTTAAAACAAGCGGCGAGTAAAAACGGGGAGCATTACCGGAAGGGGTAGCCGCAGTTTGTGCTGCTGGCTGGTAGGGGATATGCTCCAATACTTTTGCTTCTTCATATTCCTGTTTTGGAGCAGCAGGAGCCGCCGGTGCAGAGGCAGTTTCTGCCGCACTGGTTCTTATTTTTACAATTACGGTACCAATGGGTACTGTATCATTTTCTTTAAATAAAATTTCTTCAATCACGCCTTCGGCGGTAGAAGGCACTTCGCTATCTACTTTATCTGTAGCAATATCCAGGATGGTTTCGTCCTGAGCTACTTTATCGCCTACGTTCTTATGCCATTTTAGTATGGTGGCTTCCATAATACTTTCACCAAGTTTGGGCATTACTAAATCAACTAAACTCATATAACTGCAAAAATTTATAACTGATTAATAATGGCAAATGTAGGCAAATCGGTTTATTCTTAAAAGAAAGGGTGGTAAGTAGTTTTTTGCCGGTAAGGCGGTAAAATAAATTGTTGCCACAAAGGCACAAAGGTCTGTTGCCGTGAAGGCGTTAAGGCGGGAAATAGATTGTTGCCCTAAATACGAAGGTGCAAAAAATATTTCTTTGGAATAAAAATAAAGAAAGCAGAAAGTATATCTTTTTCTTACCGCCTTACCGCCTTTCCGGCAAATAAAAAAAG
>JANLQE010000152.1:0-6779 GCA_031367625.1 Bacteroidota bacterium | reverse complement strand
GGATTTTTTTCGGTCTTATTTAAAAAGCTACGAAAAGATTTTCTATACAAAGAAAGTTTCTTTCTGAATGACCTGAAATTTACCGGCAGCATGCTCGCAATTAATGATGAATAAAAAAATGTATGCAGCGAAAATAATGTTTAATTAAATTGTACAGCAATAAGTATTAAACATTCAGCAATAATATTATGTGGCAATCATACAAAAAGGGATATAAAGCATGGCTGCAACTGGAGAAATCCCTTTCGGATAATTCTGTGCAGGCTTACCTGCACGATATTGAAAAACTGACTGAATATCTTCTATCAATAAATGATTTAAAAAACCCGGATGCTATAGTACTAAAAGACCTGGAAAATTTTGTGCAATGGATACATAAACTGGGTATGGAACCGGCATCGCAGGCCCGGATAATTTCTGGCCTGCGAAGCTTTTATAAATATTGTTTAATAGAGCAGATTACCACAACAGACCCTGCGATGCTGCTGGAATCTCCAAAACTTACCCGTAAGCTGCCAGACACTTTAGCCTTTGAAGAAATAGAAAAAATAATTGCTGCAGCAGACCTTAGCAAACCCGAAGGCCAGCGCAACAAAGCCATACTGGAAACCATGTACAGTTGCGGATTGCGGGTGAGTGAACTAACCAATCTTAAAATAAGTTGCCTGCACCTTGAGGTTGGTTTTATAAAAGTAACGGGCAAAGGCGATAAAGAAAGGCTGATACCTATTGGCAGCGATGCCATAAAATTCATCAGTATTTACAGAAGCACCGTACGTAACCATACCCCCATTAAACCCGGTGAAGAAGATATACTGTTTTTAAACCGGCGTGGCCGCAGGCTTAGCCGTGTAATGATTTTTTTAATATTAAAAGAACTGGCAAAAAAAGCAGGCATTACAAAAAATATTTCGCCGCATACTTTCCGGCATTCATTTGCTACACACCTGGTAGAAGGTGGCGCAGACCTGCGTGCCGTACAGGAAATGCTGGGCCACGAAAGTATTACTACCACAGAAATATACACACACTTAGACCGGGAATACCTGCGCACTACATTAAACCAATATCATCCTGCATATAAAAAATAGAAACGATTGTGGCAGCATGAGAGAAAGTTAAAAACTTTCTATTAATAAATGCTGATTGAAATTAATCTGCAGAATAATTAGCCCCGATAGAAGCGGTAGCTTTTGCTTTTTAGCAAAACTACAAGCGGATAGCGGGTATAAAGCTGAGCTAAGTACTTTAGCCGGGCTGCAAAAAAAAATTTAAACAATAACCGGTTAAGGAAAGGGTTATTTTTTTTCCATTAAAACATCCTGTTGCGGAAACACTGCGGCATTGCCAGAAGCATTATCATTATTAGCTACACGCTTGCGGTAATTTTTAAAAAGGCTTTGCCATCTTAACTGCAATACGCCAAGGATACCTTCTTTTACAATGCCTTTATTCATTTTGCTGGCGCCGAGTTTTCTGTCTTTAAAAGTAATGGGTACTTCTGTAATTTTAAAGCCCAGTTTCCAGGCGGCAAATTTCATTTCTATCTGAAAAGCATAGCCCACAAAACTGATGGCATCAAAATTAATTGTTTCCAATACTTTTCTTTGATAACAAACAAACCCTGCAGTGGGGTCTTTCACCGGCATCCAGGTAATTATTCTGGTGTATAAAGATGCGCCTTTTGATAAAGCTATGCGGTTGGCAGGCCAGTTTTCTACGGCGCCGCCTTTTACATAACGGGAGCCTACGGCAACACCTGAACCGGCTACACAGGCTGCATACAGGCTTTCAAGATCTACAGGGTTATGTGAAAAATCGGCATCCATTTCAAATATATAATTATATCCTTTTTGTAATGCCCATTTAAAACCGTGAATATATGCAGTACCCAGCCCGAGCTTGCCTTTGCGCTCTTCTAAAAATAACAGGCCGGAGTATTTTGTAAATAAAGATTTTACAATAGAAGCTGTACCATCCGGTGAGCCATCATCAATAACAAGTATATGATAACCCAATTGCAGGTTAAATACTGCAGCAATGATAGCTTCAATATTTTCCTTTTCGTTATAAGTTGGTATAATTACAATTTTTTCCAAACTATATGTTGTGCATAAAAAGCAAAAATAATATAATAAAGAAATTATTAGTATAAAATATCGGGCTTGTTATAATTTATTTATTTTTTAACAGGGCACGGTTAAATAACTCCGTTAATTTTTTCTTTGTGTGCATGGGAAAATCGCCCTTCATCATCCAGTCATAATATTGCGGCTCGTTCTTTAAAACATCACAAACAGATTTGCCCTTGTACTTACCAAAATTAAAAACTTCTGTGCCTTTATCATCAAAACTAAAACGCCTGGCATAGTCCACAATTTTATCTTCTCCTATTACCGATAGAATAGAATCTACCGAATTACCTAATTGCCCGTAACGGCCTATTTGCGCCTCCAGTACTTCTATGGTTGCATTTATATCAACCTCTGCACTATGGGCATTTTCCAATTCTTTGGCACAGAAAAATTTATATGCAGCAGAAAGGGTGCGTGGCTCCATCGTATAAAAAATGTGCTGCACATCTATCATTCTTCTATCGCTCAGGTCCACTTCCATTTCTGCCCGCAAAAATTCTTCCATCAGCATAGGTATATCAAAACGGTTGCTGTTGTATCCGCCCAAATCGCTGTTTTCTAAAAACTGTTTTATCTCATTAGCTGCCTGTTTAAAAGTGGGCGCATCTTTTATCATATCATCCGTAATGCCATGAATATCACTTGAGGCTTTAGGGATGGGCATTTGTGGATTAATCAATTTTCTTTTTACCTGCCTGGAAGCATCCGGTAAAATTTTTACAATAGCAATTTCTACAATTCTGTCGGTTGAAAGATTAACACCGGTAGTTTCTAAATCAATAAAAGCAATGGGGCGGGTTAGCTGAAGCATTGGTATGGAATATTTAAATTTGTTTATAATAGGTTCAAATGTAAGATAGGCTTTTCATTAAAAAGGCAGTAAAATGTAATTTTTCTTATCTTTTTCCGTTTACCATCTATAAATTACCTTTGTAAAACTTTAAAATTTAAAATGATGAAGAAATTATTAATTCTGGTGATTGCAGCCATATCTATCAGTATAGTTGTCAGCAGTTGTGCATCCGGCAGAAAGCTTGGATGCCCGGCTACAGAAAGGATTATACACTAATACACAAAACAGCTATAGATGAACTGGATACCCCTGAAAAATGAAGAAGAATTAAATGCTATTAAAAAAAAATCTACTGACAAACCCCAGGTAATTTTTAAACACAGTACCCGGTGCAGCATCAGCAGTATGGCCAAAAACAGGCTGGATAGAAGCATTGTCCCCGATAATGTGGATTTTCATTATTTAGATCTGATTGCGTACCGCTCATTGTCTGGCAAAGTTGCAGAAGATTTTTCTGTAGCACACGAATCTCCCCAGATACTGCTTATAAAAAATGGCGAATGTATTTATGATGAAAGCCATAGCGGTATATCCATGGATGAAATTGATGAGCAGTCAAAAAAATAATGTCTGATAAAAATCAGTTACAATAATTTAAATGCTGCTTCTTTTACATCTCTGCTGTTGCCACCGATAAACACTTTAAAATCGCCGGGCTCTGCCACAAATTTAAGATCACTGTTATAAAATTTAAGGTCCTGTGCGCTGATGCTGAAACTTACTGCTTTACTTTCCCCTGCTTTTAAAAATATTTTCTTAAACCCTTTCAGTTCCTTCACAGGCCTGGTAATGGTGCCCACCATATCTCTTGTATATAATTGCACCACTTCGCTTCCATCTTTACCGCCACTATTTTTTAGTGTAACCGTAGCAGTTATGTTGCCGGTTTTGCTTAATGTATTGCTGCTTAATTTTACATCGCTGTAGGTAAAGCTGGTATAGCTTAAGCCATATCCAAATGGGAATAATGGCTCGTTGGATACATCTAAATAATTAGACCGAAATTTCTCAAACCATGTACCCAAAGGGCGGCCTGTATTTTTATGGCTGTAATAAATGGGCACCTGCCCTACATTCTGCGGAAAAGTAGTGGTTAGTTTACCAGAAGGGTTTACATCGCCAAACAATACATCTGCAATGGCATTACCGGCTTCGCTGCCGCCAAACCAAACATTTAAAATTGCAGGCACATTTGCATTTTCCCAATTTAATACCAATGGCCTGCCGGTAAATAAAACGAGTACCAAAGGCTTGCCCGTTTTTGCCAATGCCATTAATAATTCTTTTTGTGTTTGCGGAATTTCAATATTGCTGCGGCTGGAACTTTCGCCAGACATTTCAGAGGCTTCTCCCAATGCAGCTACAATAATATCCGATTGATTTGCGATGGCTAAAGCTTCATTCATTAATTCTGCGGCTGTGCGCTGATCCCTGTGCAGCGACCGGCCAAACATGGTTTCCCTGTCTTCCAAAAGGCTGTCCAGCTCAAGGTTTGAGCCTTTTGCATATAATATTTTTGCATTGTTGCCTACTGCATTTTGCAATCCTTCTCTTACAGTTATTGCCTTTTTAAAATCTGTAGCCACACTCCATGTGCCCGGCATATTTTCTTTTGTATCTGCCAACGGGCCTATGAGTGCTATGGTGCCGGTTTTTTTTATTGGCAACAGCCCCACCCCTCCCGGAGTGACGGAATTGTTTTTAAGCAGTACAAAACTTTCGGTAGCAATTGCCCTGGCTGCTTTAATATTTGCCGGAGTGTAGATGTCTGTTTTAGCTCTTTGCTCATCGCAATATTTGTAAGGGTTAGCAAATAATCCTAATTTATATTTTGCTTCCAGTACCCACCTGCAGGCTTCGTCAATATCTTTCTGCGTAACTTTTCCCTGCTGTAAAGATTTTTTGAGTGTAGTTAAAAATCCTTCGCCCACCATATCCATATCAATGCCTGCATTTAAAGCCAGCGCAGAAACTTTTTGCAGGTCGCCCATGCCATGGCTCACCATTTCATTGATGCCGGTATAATCGGTTACCACAAAACCCTTAAAGCCCCACTGCCTGCGCAGTACATCAGTCATCAGCCATTTATTGCCGGTTGCCGGTATTCCATCCACTTCGTTAAAGGAGGCCATAATGCTTCCTGCACCTGCATCTACAGCCGCTTTATACGGAGGTAAATAAGTATTGTACATAGTAAGCCGGCTCATATCTGTTGTGTTATAATCCCGGCCGGCTTCTGCTGCGCCATACATGGCATAGTGTTTTACACAGGCCATAATGCTGGTATTTTTGGTAAGATCATTATCCTGATAACCTTTTACCATGGCTGTGGCAATCTGCGATCCGAGGTAAGGATCTTCGCCGCCGCATTCTGCAATGCGGCCCCAGCGTGGATCACGGCAGATGTCCACCATTGGGCTAAACGTCCAGCAAATACCATCGGCACTTGCTTCTATTGCGGCTATCCTTGCACTTTGTTCAATGGCCTGCATGTTCCATGTACATGATAATGCCAATGGTATGGGGAAAGCAGTTTGATAGCCATGTATCACATCCATGCCAAAAATCATCGGGATTTTTAACCGGCTTTCTTCTACTGCTACTTTTTGTACTGCACGTATTTTTTCAACCGTTTTAATATTAAACAAACCTCCCACACTTCCTTCTTTTATTTTTTTCCCTACATCCGAACTGGAAGCCTGGCCTGTAACAATATCGCCGGACCCCGGAAGATTTAACTGCCCTATCTTTTCATCAAGCGTCATCTTCTTCATCAATACATCAATGAATGCTTTCATTTTTGCATCTGTTGTTTGTGCATTTCCGTTTATTGCAACAAACAATAAAAACATTATCATCAGCCTTTGTATAATTTTCATGTTGTGTGGTTTTATCATTTCAAAAAATTATTTTTTAAATTTAAGTAAACTGGGTTGTATTATTCTCTGCCAGATGGCATAGCCTTTTGCATTCATGTGCAGGTCATCCTCAAGAAACAATTCTTTCTTCATTGTACCATCTGTATTAAGCATTGCATGATACACATCAATAAACACAGCACGCTTTTTAGTCTTCAAAAAAAATTTAATCAGTGTATTTGCCTGCACCACTTTTGGCTGAATGCTCTGCCTGGCGGGGCTTGGCTTTATTGACACAAATGCAATGCTGGTATGCGGCAATTTATTTCTTATTATGCTGAATAATTTAATAAATCTTTGTAACACTATTTTAGCCGAAATACTGTCAGAGGCGGCCAAATCATTTTCGCCACAATAAATTACAATTTGTTTTGGGTAATAAGGAAAAATAATATCATCCGCATAAAAAATTACATCAGTTAACAAAGATCCTCCAAACCCACGGTTAATAATGGGGTAACCCGGAAAATAATTCTGTATATCCGTCCATTTACGGAAGGAAGAACTGCCAACAAAAAGGATAGGATGCTGTTTTGCAAAAGGAAAAGAAAGAGAATCTGCTTTTTTAAAATCTGCTATTTCATTGGCAAAAGATTGTGCATTTACAACAACCGGTGCAAATAAAACCCACAGCAATATAAAATTTAAAAATAGTTTTTTCATTATATAAAATAATTCAGTGCAGATGAGTTTAATATTATTACAACTAATCTACTTTTATCAGTTTTGTTTTTTCTGAAATACCGTTTTCATTAATGGCTTCTATGGAAAAATAATATGCTTTTTGAATATCCATAGCCAGCCGTTTAATCATTGATTATTTTTTTTATGTAAGGAGTGGAGAAATCTAATTTCTTTAATCCGCTCTGTACC
>JANLQE010000115.1:0-14489 GCA_031367625.1 Bacteroidota bacterium | reverse complement strand
GTTTTAAATTTTAGTACTTTAATAATTAAATATACAGCTTGCAATTGAAGGCCGGAGCTGCCCAATGCTATGCCGATGAAGGGATTAATTATTATTTCATTTCCACTGGAAATAAACTAATAACAGAACAAAGTTCACAACAATGTTGCTATGAAAACTTTAGCTGGTATTAAAAAAAATTAAGTTAAACAGATTCAAAAATATTATTAAAATGAAACTAATCAGATTTGGAAAAGAGAAAAATGAAAAGCCGGGTATCCTAAATGAACAAAATGAAAGATTGGACCTGTCTGATTTTTTTGATGACTGGAACAGCGATTTTTTTGCTTCTGACGGACTTGAAAAATTACAGCAGTTACTATCATCGGGGCAAAAATTTTCAACTGTTTCTTCTGACGAACGCTGGGGCCCATGTGTTGCCCGGCCCTATAAAATTATTTGTATTGGATTGAACTATTCTGACCATGCTGCGGAAAGTGGAATGAAAATACCTGAAGAGCCAATCATCTTTATGAAAGCTACCAACACAATTGTTGGCCCTTACGATACTGTTTACATCCCTAAGAACAGCACAAAAACTGATTGGGAAGTTGAGTTAGCTGTCATAGTTGGTAAAGAGGCTTCTTACTTAAATTCCATTCAGGAATCAAAAAATTATATCGCAGGTTATTGTATCTCCCATGATGTTTCTGAAAGGGCTTTCCAGTTAGAAAGAGGAGGCCAATGGACAAAGGGGAAATCATGCAAAAGCTTCAATCCACTGGGGCCTTTTATGGCTACAGCAGATGAAGTGCCATCCGTGAATAACCTGGTGATGGAGTTGAAAGTAAATGACCTCATCATGCAGCGTGGTAATACAGATAAAATGATTTTTAATGTTGATTTTATTGTCTGGTACCTTTCTCAATTTATGGTATTAGAACCGGGAGATGTTATTTCTACCGGCACACCACCGGGTGTTGGTATGGGAAAAAATCCACCGGTATATTTAAAACATGGTGATGTAGTTGAATTGAAAATTGAGGGGTTAGGAAGTCAACGGCAAACTTTTATTAAATCGTAAAAAATGCATTGATTGATAAAATATTTTAATGACTATCCGCTATTTGGAATTAAAAGTATCTGTTGATGAATTTTACTGTTACACAACCCCGTCAGCGGTTGAAAACCCTGACGGCGGTTGTGTATAAACGAATCGTTTATTACATACGTCGGGGTTAGATACATTCCAAATAAAGGATAGTCATTAATATTTTCTAAAAAGTAAAATTAATTCTCCATATTCCTCATATCATTAATAAATATACACAAATGAAAAAAAAATTCAGTAATAAAGTAGCCATTATTACAGGTGCTGCAGGGGGTATAGGAAAGGCCATAGCATGTAGGCTGGGACGAGAAGGGGCGACTGTAGCCCTGTTTGATTTTAATAAAGCGCTGTTGAAAAAAACTGTTGATGAATTTAAAAAGGGTGGTATAAAGGCTAAAGGTTTTGTAATAGATATTAGTAACGAAGCCCAGGTATCAAAAGCTGTTTCACAGGTGGAGAAAGAATGGGGGAAAATAGATATTCTAGTAAACTCTGCCGGTATCGTTGGGCCAACAAGTACAAAAATTACTGACTTTTCTACCGCTGAATTTGATAAAATTTATGAAGTTAATTTGAAAGGAACATTCCTTATTACAAAATACACATTAAAAAAAATGGAGAAGGTTGGGGTTGGCCGTTTGTTACTTATTTCCTCAATGGCTGGCAAAGAAGGCAATCCTGGAATGGTTGGCTATTCAGCTACCAAAGCCGGGGTGATTGGATTAGTTAAAGGAGTAGCAAAAGAATTTGCTGATACCAATATTACTGTAAATGGTCTTGCGCCGGCAGTAATCAAAACGCCTATGAACGGAAATACATCGCCTGAGCAATTAGCCTACATGACAGCAAAAATTCCAATGAAACGCCTGGGCACAGTGGAAGAAGTTGCTGCCCTCAGTTCTTTTATTGTGTCTGATGAAAACAGTTTTTCTACCGGATTTATTTATGATATATCTGGTGGGCGGGCAACCTATTAATAAGATAACAAAATACATCACCTGTAATTAAAGGTATTATTATAGGGCACCTCTAAAAAGCTACCTTATCCTCTCCCTGCCCGTCCGGCAGACGGGGGTGAGGCCAAAATAAAAATAAAGGTTTTTAGAGGTGCCCTATAGTATGTTTTATTGATAACACCGCATAGCAAAATTTTTTTAAAACAAATAGATGAAGCATCAAAGAAAACCGTTATTATTAGTAGCTTATGTGTTCTTGTTTGTGGGGGCTATTATTTGCATGAATGATATTTTGCTTCCATCACTGAAAAGTTTTTTTCATCTTTCCTATACACAGGCCACCAGGATACAGCAATCTTTTTACTTAGTGTATTTGGTTTTCCCAATTCCAATTGCGTATTATATTTCTAAAGTTGGTTATAAAATTGGCCTGATAACCGCATTGGGTATTTGCAGTGTTGGGTGCTGTATATTTATACCTGCTTATTTTATTTCTTCTTACGGGTTAGTGTTGGTGGCATTGTTTGTTGTCTCAATAGGGGTTACGGTCATTAATGTGGCTGCAAATCCATTGGCAACCATGCTGGGCACACCAGAGGGCGCTCATGCCCGTATCAATTTTGTGCAGGTGTTTTCACGGATAGGTTATTCATTAACGCCCATTTTAGGTACCCGTTTAATCTATGGCAGTGATAAAAATATTTCATTCTATAAACCTTACCTGGGTTTAGGCATAGGAACATTCCTGCTTGCAGTATTTATTTTTTTCTCGGTGTTACCTGCTTTTAAACCATCAGTGGAAAAAGGTTTTTCTTTCTTTTCTATTTTAAAAGAATCAAAAAAATATCCCCAGCTTTTTTGGGGGGCCATCATCATGTTTTTTTATGTAGGAGCAGAGGCTTGTACCGCAGGTTTTTTTATCAACTACCTGCAGGATAAATCCATTGCAGGGTTTAGTGCCGATAAAGCAGCCAGCTTTCTTACTTACTATTATGTTATTGCAACCATCGTTGGATTTGTGAGTATCTATTTTTTTAAATTTATTTCAGCAGGCAGATTGGTAGTTATTTTTGGCTCGGGCATGGTTGTTTTGCTTCTTTTAATTGCACTTACCAAATCTTCATGGAACCCTTATTATATGGCAGGACTGGGTGTTTTTATATCCATACTATTTCCAACCATATTCAGTTTAGGGATTGAAAAAATTGGGAACTTTACAGAAAAGGGATCTGCCCTGATGAACATTGCTATTGTGGGGGGCGCTGTTTTTCCACCACTACAGGGAATGATTGCAGATACAATGGGGCTTCAGATTTCATACTTAGTGCCTTGCGCTTGTTTTGTTTTAATTGTGGTCTATGGATTATTTTGTGCCAGGCTGCACCGTAAATCTATCAATGTTCAAAATGGTATTGTTTAACAGCAACTACTTACTTTTATCCAGGATATATTTCAGGGTGTTTTTTGCGCCACTTAATTCAATCAATTGTTTACCACGTTTCAAAACTTTATTATTAACCTGCACTGTTCCGGTTTTTGCATCCGTTACAAAATGTATTTTCCATCCCGGCGCTGATGATTGGATGATGCAGGTAACGGCATTATTTTCTTTTTTATACTGAACAGAAATTTTTGTATTTCCCACAAGTAAATTTTTTAAAGAAGCTTCCTTCCATGCCGAAGGCATTTGCAGGTGTATGGTGATTTCTTTTTTATATGCATCAGGATTTACGCCGAAGAAATATTGAATAAGGGGGATGTTAAGGCCGGTAATATTCCAGGCCTGCACAAACATGCCATAATCGGGTGACACTTCATAAATGGTTCCAGGTGTTGCATAGCTGAAACTGTTTAGAGCCTTATGCATGTATAGTAATGCTGTGTCTGGTAATCCATAACGTGCTGCTGCAATTACTGGCCCGGCGGCAGGCATCACTGCCCTGTTATAAGTGAAACTGCTGTCTTTTTGAAAAGGTTTTTCATCAATGCTGACATCATCAGGGCGCTCTATACCTGCGATGTAGGTGCCAAACTTATTGGTAAAAAAAGAAACTCTTTTAAGCATTCGCAGCGCCCTTGCTGTATCCGTCATCCCTGCTGTTACAGGGTCCAGCATGGATGCATTGTAATATACCAGGTAGCCATTAGCAGAATAGGTATTATTGATGATGGAAGTTTTAAGCTCATTCAATTTTACCTGCGCCCATTTATTTCTTTGTGGGTTCACACGTTTCAACAATGCATCATCAATAATTTTTAGCGCCTTTTCTTTGCTGGTTAAAAAATCCGCATAACAACTTTCACTTTCCACCCACCAATCTTTGTTGATTTTATCTTTTAACGCAGCAGCTTTTATTGCGTATGCTTTTGCCATTTCATTATCTCCAAATATTATTGCCATCTGGCTGAGTATATCCAAAAACCGGTAAGTATTTATTTGTACATCCAGCATCTCATCATTTAACCCTTCTATTTCAACACCTCCATATCCTTCTATATAACCATTGTGGTTGGTATCATGCTGCTGCAACCAGTTCCATGTTTTCTTTGCATAAGCATAATTTTCTTTTAAAAATTGCATGTTCCCTGTCCACTTAAATATTTGCCAGGCAGTAATAATATGCAACTGCGATTCCTGCATATTTCCATTGTTATACACCACGCCATTAGCAGATACTTCATGAATAATTCTTCCGCAACTGTCATTCACTTTATCTGAAATACGTTTCAGCATACTGAATGCATCGTAAAAAAGTTGCGGCGGCAGGGTGCCTGTTAATGCGCTAAATGTACTTGCCTGGTCGTTACTAAAAAACCATGGATAATCCGGCAGGCCTGCACTTAACCCCTTACCTACACCTGGTATATCCCTCTGCAGCCAGTCTGTTGCATACTTGCCCCAGTTGTATGCTGTTTGTAACAATGTATCGGGTACAATAATTTCGGCGGTCTTTTCAATAGTATTATATCGTCTTTTCTTTTGCTCAAACAAACTTGCAAACCGGGTTTTTGTTAGTGATATATTTTTAACTATTTCATTCCTGTTTTTTGCAGAACCAGCAATATAAAAACGAAAATATTGAAATGCACCAGCTTCCAAATCACATTGTAGCGTAACCACCCCTGTTATTCCTTTTCCTTTGTATGGTGTTTTTTGTATTTCTTTAAAATGTGGCTGGTTATTTTCAAAACCAATACCAGTGTACCATGTATTGATTTCATCCTTAAAAAATATAAGATGATTGCTGCTGTCAAAGGATTCAAATCTATCCCCACCATCATTAATACCAATTCTTTCTCCCAGCCATACAGGCATTAAATTAATATCTGTATGCAGTACGAATTCCAGTTGCTTATGTTGGGAAGAATTGTTTTGAATTTTATATTCCACTACTAATACAGGTAGATTGTCAGGAACAAATTGTGTTTGTACAACGGCTATATTTTGTTCAGGACTTGAGTATTTTAATTTTGTTGCAAATGAATAAGTAATGAAACTATCACAGGCAGGTATAAATGTATTGTTTGTATTTATATCTCTTATTGTAAACCCAAAGCCATCCATCAATTTGATTGGCTGCTGCCAGATACCACCCATTTCGCCGGGCACATGAAAACCTGTTTCAGGAAAAGCCCCCACCTGGTTTCCTATACAGTATAGCCTGTTACCTGCCGTAGTATAGAGATAATCTGCATTTTTATTTTTCCCATAAATATGTGGTAAACTATTGCTGGCATTGTTTAATGTAAATACAGTTGACTGTGCATTGGTAAGCAGGTGAAATATAGTGAGTAAGGTGATGAGCAAGCAACTGTATTTGAGTAACTGACCTGCATTTTTATTAATCATAACATCATGGAATTTATTTTAACAAGTAATACATTTTAATTTGTTTTGAGAAGCACTAACTTAAAAAAAGTAGTTGTCATTTGTACGGTTTATACCTATTCAATTAAACAAATAATACTTGAAGTGAAAAAGAACTGCAATATGGGGTTCGTATCCCTGCCAATCCACGGCCTTTGCAAGTCAGGGATTTTCGCCCGCTTTATTTAGAGGGGTGATAATGATTTTCTTTAAGTAAATGGATTGCTTTAAAACAACAATTTTCCCGACAACGTTCTCGCTGTTTTATACAGCCATTTACTGCAGGATACATAAGATATTGGTATCTTGGCTTATTGATTAGAAAAAGAAATATCCTTATTAATTAAACAACTTGCTAAAGAAATACAGTTTAATTTAAAATTAAGATATGTTGAAAATAAAATGTAAGATTAACCTTAGTGCAATTTTTATTGTATCTCTTTTATTACACTGTCATTCCGTGGTAAAAGCTCAGAATGCGCAATTATTAGTTCCGCAGAAAGCACAAAATTTTAAGATTGGTGAGGTAAAATTACTTGATGGTCCATTTAAGGCTTCACAAGATGCAGAGGCAAAGTACTTATTAAGCCTTGATCTTGATAAATTGGTAGCTCCATTTCGAAAAGAAAGTGGTTTAGAACCTAAAGCTACATCATATCCTGGTTGGGAAACAAACTCTCTTCCAGGTGTTGCGGCTTCATTTTATCTCTCAGGTGCGGCTCGGTTATATAATTTAACAGGAAAGGATATCTATCTCAACAACATGAATTATATATTAGGTGAAATGGAATTATGTCAATCAAAAAATAACGGTTATTTACTCGGTAGCAGAGATGGATTAAAAACCTTTGGGAAATTAGAAAGGGAAGGATTTACTACAAGTTTTAATAATGTGTCGAATGCATGTGGAGAACCTTATTATGTGATGGAAAAACTATTTTCTGGTTTGATTGACGCTTATCGTATTTGCAATAACCCCAAGGCTCTAATTATTGCAACCAATCTTGCAGACTGGCTTGATAGACACATGGCTAAAATCAATGATGTAGAAATGGAGAAAATTATGAGCGTTGAGTATGGAGGCATGAATTGGGTGCTTTCTGATTTATATATAATCACAGGGAATCAAAAATATCTTGCAATGTCAAAACGTTGGCACGATAAGAAAGTTATAGTTCCAATAACACAAGGCCGTGACGTACTTACCGGAATTCATGCCAACACCCAGTTTCCCAAAATGTCAGGTTTAGCAGCAAGGTATCCCTATACAGCAGATTCTACCGAATTAAATGGAGCAAAATTCTTTTGGGATAAAATAGTGAATCATCGTTCTTATGCAACGGGTGGGAATAGCGAAAGCGAATACCTTTCTTCTAAAGATTCAATGAGTCATACACTTACACCATATACCGGGGAGAATTGCAACGAATACAATATGCTTAAACTAACAAATCTTCTTTATAATATTGAACCCAAAGCTGAGTATGCTGATTATATAGAAAGAACACTGTTTAATCATATATTGGCTGCACAAAATTCCAATGATGGAAAAATTTGTTATTTCTTACCGCTCATGCCTGGTGCTCAAAGAAGATATGACGATCTATACGAAGTGTTTTCTTGTTGTGTTTGTAGTGCCTTGGATAGCTATACCCGGCATGGTGAATATATTTATTCTCATACAGCATCCAATCTTATTGTAAATCTTTTCATTCCATCGGACTTAAATTGGAAAGAGAAGGGAATCTCTTTAAAACAAGAAACAAATTTCCCATATAAAGATGTAACCTTTTTAAAATTTGCATGCAATAAAGCAACAGAAATGGGATTAATGATACGTAATCCCAAGTGGTTATCAAAACCAATGACCATTAAGGTGAACGGAAAAGTACAAACACTAACTCCATCTGCCGGGTATTATACTATCAAACGTAAATGGAATAACGGTGATATTGTAGAGCTTAAGTTGTCAATGGGGCTTAGAACTGAAAGTATGGCAGATGATGCGAATAAAATTGCTCTCTTCCACGGACCTATTCTACTTGCAGGTATACTTGAAAATGATGAAGCAAACAAACTTGTTGAAAACAAATTAGCACCAGCATTACTTATTAAAAATAAGCCTATTGATCAATGGTTAAAAACAACAGGAGAGCCTCTGCATTATATTACTATGTTAGCTTATCCCAAACAAATCAGTTTGAAACCATTGTTTGAATTGAAAACAGGGCACTATTCAGTTTATTGGCAAAAAATTGCAGAAAAGGATCGATTGCAAAGGATTGCAAAGGATGAGGAAAAGAAAAAAGAACAGAAAAGAATAGAAGATATTACGATTGACAAGATTATGGTTGGAGACGATAATTCTGAAAAAAATCATTCGTTATCGGGCAATAGTACTTTAGGATATGGTAATAATGGTAGTATTCTTATTGATAAGGCATGGCGGGCAACCAAGGGATATGAAAAAAGTTTTAGCTATCAAATGAAAGTGTCAGGGGATGTACCTGTAGCACTTGTCTGTAAATTTATGGGCAGAGAACCGTATGAAGAATGGAATTGTAAAATAAAAGTTGACTCTACCACAATTGTTGAATTGAAACGGGAAAAAGATGATTCGTATCCGGTGATTCCTTTTGAATACACTTATCAATTACCTGCAGAATTAACTAAAGGTAAAAGCTCAATTAAAGTTATGTTTGAAGGTGGCGGTTTTAGAAATATGCCACGATTGATGGAATTGAGAACAATAAAGAGATAGGTCATAGTTGTCAATTTTAAATATTGATAAAGAAAACCTTTCGTTTTATAATCTCCGAAAGTTAATGGCAGAGCAACTAACAAAGCCCAGGCTTCAATCATGGGATTCTTTAAAATTTGTTTTTTGGCTTCACCAGTTTATAAACTTTCCCATCCGCTTTGGTTAATACATATAATTCTCCATTGCTATCCATGCCAAATCTTATGTCAACCCGATCATTCCTGCAAAGTTTCGCAAATGTAGTGGGCAGCCCATTCATAGAGATATTCCATTTTTTGATAGTTGCCTGCTTTCCTAACCTGAGCTCCTTCATATTTACATAAAACAATTTGCCCGTTCCAATATCTCCAAAAACATATTTGCCGGCAAGCTGTGGTATCGAAGTTCCGCAATATTCAAATCCGCCGCAAATGGCCGTTCCCTCATCATGATCAAATTGGGCAACCGGATAGGTGATATGATAAATTGAATCATTTGAAGGAAGAGGGTAAACTTTACCCTCATCATTAAAAAAACGTTCCATGAATGTTCCTTCCCTGATTGGCCAACCATAAAAATGACCAGGCACAATCATATTTAGTGCTTCAATATTATGCTCACCAATATTGATAGAAAACAACTGGCCTGATTTGCTCCAGTTGATGCGGTGAGGATTTCTGAAACCATAGGCATAAACTTCCTCAGCAATTTTTGCATCACCATTTTTTTTAAAAGGATTATTTACAGGAATTCCATATTGGCCATTCCTGCTATTGTTCCCAAACGGATCTATACGAATAATACTACCCCATATATTTTGTGGAACTTCGGACACTAAAGGGAATCCAATTTCGGTACTACCTCCGTCTCCGATACCAATATATAATAAGCCGTAATCTTGGTCGCCTCGTTTTGAAAGCCGGTTAAAGGCTATTTCCTGAACACCGTGAATACTCCCGGGCATATTTATGCGGAATATTTCACGGCTCTTTCCTGAAAAAGGAAAAGTTGCAGGATCCGTTTTCCATTCCGTTAACACCCATTGCAGCGTAACGGGAATAGAGTCCGGGTAATCAAAATCAGCTTTGGCTGAACCGGGTGGTTCAGTATGGGTACTATACAGAAGGCCGTTTTTTGCAAATTCGGGATGAAATGCAAAGCTGCCAAAGCCGGTAGCCAAACCGGGCTGATGAATGAATTTGGGTTTCAAAGTAGCTATATCCATGTAAACCTTTGGCTTACCATTCAGTATTTTGTAAAGTTTGCCACGAAGGTCCAGAATAAATAATTCGCCTGTGTTTGGCTGATAATCCAGCTTGATGATTCTGGTTAAAGGCATTTTATCAGAAGACGGAGGAATTTGTGTTACGGAGTCCACACCAACTACCAGATCAGAAGTTTTAATAGCGTCAGGTATTGGGTTTTTAATATCATTGGTATCTTCCACTACCAATTTTCTAACATGTTTTTTTTTCGTATTAATAAATGCAATTATTGCATCAATCTCTTCATTTGGTAAATATCCAAATGAGGGCATTATTGCCTTATACCGTTTAAAAAGCTTTTGTGCCGTTGTGTCGCCGGAACCGATTATTTTTTTGGGATCCTTAATGAAATTTTTAATCCAACCAACAGAATGTTCGGATGTTATTCCGGCTAATTGCGGGCCGATACCATCCTGATTGAAATTGTGACAATTGCTGCAGTTAGCAACAAAAGAATTTTGGCCATTTGCAATTGTTACCGGATCTACAGAAAGAGAAATAATATCTGAAGACGTTCCGGAATTGCAGCAACTGAAATATAGCAGGCTACCAATCAAAATAGTATTTGAAATAATTAGAACTCCTTTTTTCATAATTTATTTTTGACTTGTTTTCCAATCATTTGTCATTGGAAAAATATTCAATAATACTAACATAACTGTTATTTATTGTCGGGAACGTTATCGGTACTCTGCAAAATCTTTTGTGGAAAAAACTTAATTTACAACCCGGGGTAATTGAAGAGTATGCTGATTTTTTCCTGAAATGGCGGCGATCTGCCAAGGGGTTTTCCAAACTATATTATCACCAGAGAAATTGATTTTATTTAAAAACTTCGGTTTGCGAAATGAATGAATCAAAAAAAAATTAAAATGAATAACTCTATTTTCAGGATAGGATTATGGGCATTGATAGGTATTCAATGTGCAATTGCACCATGTTTCAATAATGAAAATTCTCCTGTTCAGAAAAAAATTATTGTGCGGATCCTTGATGAGCATAATAAACCCACTGCTGCAAGGATAAGGATAACAGGGCATCATTCAGTTTATTATGCTCCCGAAGGGCATCGTGTTGATTTTCCAATCAGCGAGCAGGAAGGAGATGTGGGAAAAGGAGGAGATGTAATGTTGGATAACAATAGAAGATTTGCATACGTTGACGGAATATGCAAAATAGATCTTCCTGAAAAACAAGCGATAAGGTTTGAAGTAATTAAAGGTTTCGTTTACCGTTTTTTCGACACGACAATTAATATCTCTCCCAGAACTGATACGGTTAATATTCAATTGAAAAAATGGTTTGAGTTCCCTACAGGAAATAAATGGTACAGTGGTGATATACATACCCACCAGATTAATTCAGCCACGGCATTATTGGAAATGAAAGCAGAAGATGTGAATGTATGTAATATTCTGATCTCTGATTTCACCGATGATCAGCATAATTTTCGTGGGGCACCGGAGCCTGTTTCTGATTCGCTTCATATCGTTTATTTAAACCAGGAATACCGGCAGAACGAACTGGGTCATGTGAATTTATTAAATCTTAAAAAACTTATAGAACCCGTTAAGCCTGTTAGTACATACCAGTATCCGCTTATTATAAAAGCGATGGATAATACCCACGCACAGGGAGGGCATGTATCATGGGCGCATTTTGCGGCTTATCCAGCATTGGAAGTTCCTCTTGCTATTGTTATGAAAAAGGTAGATGCAGTTGAATTACTTTGCACTATTGATCCGTTTGAAGAACCAATATTTGTTTCTCATGTGGTACCTGATCTGCGGATGAATTCGGGATTAAGATTGTGGTACAGATTTCTTAATTGCGGTTTTAAAATTCCGGCAACTGCAGGAACAGATAAAATGACTAACTGGCAAACAGTGGGGGCTAACAGGGTGTACGCCTCAATAAAAGGAAAGTTCACTTATCAAAGCTGGATAGATGCATTGAACAGGGGTAATACATTTATCACCAATTCACCAATACTTTTTTGTACAGTGGATGATAAAAATCCTGGTGAAGAAATTAATATTGTAAAACCAAAGGCAGTAAAGATAGTTGCTGAAGTATATAGCCAATTGCCTGTTGACAGACTTGAAATTATTGTCAATGGTGAGGTGATAGCAGAAAAGGTAATTGAGAAAGGACAAAATCATGCAAGATTGGAAATTGAATACACACCAGATAAAAGTGTTTGGATTGCGGCAAGAACACATCAGTACAATCAAAAAGATGTGATGGGAGGAGTAAGTTTTTCAAAACGCCGTGATGTTGGAGCTGGTACTACTTTGTTAAATAATTATTATGGAACCTTAAGACCGGAAACTGCTTTTGCACATACAAGTCCCGGTTATGTGATAATTGATAACAAGCCAATCCTTTCTGTAGATGATGCAAAATATTTTATAAAATATCTTGAAAATGCAATCTCCTGGCTTCAGCAATCAGGTAGCTTTCCTTCAAAAAAAGCAAAGCAGGAAGTGTTGAACGATTTTAAAAAAGGAATAGAGATGTACAGGAAGCTGGCGAAATAAATGTGGGATATAAAGTAACTAAACACTTTTGCCATCCTGTAAAATACAGATTCACCAAAATGGTAACGTTCCCGCTATTTCTTTTAGCGATTGCTCATAGCATACAGTAAGTTATCATTATATTGGCTTCTTAAATAAAATGAGGATATTCTTTCCTTTTAGAAAAATAATAATGGTTGAAAATGCAAACTGAAAAATTAAATTCAGGACAATATAAAGTGTCTGCCACCGGGTTTCTCAGCCTATTTTCAATAATTGGGATTATGTATTACGGGCTTCCTTTCTTTTTCGATTTTTGGGTCAGGGATTTTCACTGGTCCCATGCCACAGTTACTTCGGGAAGTATATTCGGTAAAATTATTATTGGTCCATTATTCGGCTTTGTAGCGGGATGGTTTATAGATCGTTTTGGGCCACGAAGATTGATGCTTTGCGGAATTATGATGTGTGGTCTTGCAGTGATTGGCTTAAGCAGGATGACCTCCATTTGGGAATTCTATTCATTATATTTATTGATGGCACTTGGATATATGTGCGGCGGTCCATTGCCGAATCAGGTGTTAACCTCACGGTGGTTCAACAAATCCAGGGGTAAAGCTATGGGCATTGCTTACCTCGGTATTGGGGTTGGGGGAATGTTAGTACCACAGATAGCACGGTGGCTCAACATGCAAATGAACTGGCGTTCATCCCTGGTGGTTTTGGGGATATTGATGATTACCGTTGCATTCCCTATGGCTTGGTTTGTTGATGAAAACCCGGAGGGCACCTTGAAGGAGACTAAAGATGATGAACATAGATTGCATTTCAGAAGCATTTTAAAAAGCAGGTCTTTTTACCTTTTAGCTCTCGGAAGTTTGTGTTCTATCGGAGCAGTGTCTGCTATAAGCCAGAACCTCAAACTATTTTTCAGTATTGATTTAAAATACTCACAGGGGCAATCTGCAAATATCATTTCGTTGGTTCTTGCTGCCAGTATAATAGGGCGTTTACTGATGGGGTGGCTCGCAGACCGGTACCCAAAAAAATACGTCATGATGCTGATTTACACACTTATTACAGGATCCATTTTACTGCTTTACTTTGCTTCTTCACCAGGTGTTATTTATCTTTTCGCTTTTATATTCGGCATTGGTTTGGGCGGAGATTATATGATCATTCCTTTGATGGCTGCTGAATTATTTGGTGTTAAAGTGATGGGTCGTGTTATGGGGCTTATTTTAGCCATAGATGGATTAGCCGAAGCATTTGGCCCCATACTGGCAGGGTGGCTTCGTGATCAAAGTGGCAGCTATTCTACCGGGTTTGCTGCTTTAATTATATTATCTGTAATTGGTACCATTGCAGTGGGAAATCTGCCCCGTAAAAAAACATACAATGATCGTTTAAAAGATCAGGAGAAATTTTCGGCCTCATCCGGCCTGACAGATAAAATATAAAATTACACTTTTCAAAATCGGATCATTTGCATAAAAAGTTCCAGATTTTCTTGCCTAAAAATCTGTCTAAAAATGATTGTATGAATTTCTTATTTGGCTAAAAGTGGTCGGCGGGTCGCCACCGTTCGTGTCCACACGAACGGCTTACATGGAAAGTTTATAAATATATTTATGATATAGTTTTTCTTTATCGTCGTTCTTGATCTCCCCATAATGAACAATAACACTATAGGTAAGCCACAACCCTTTTTTAAATAAACTGTGATACTGATTTACAGGAAGTATAATGATTAAAATAATTGTAATGCCCATCTAAGTTGTTTGTTCTTTTTAATTTCATTTGAAAGAATTTTCCACATCACAGAATTATCTCTAAAAATTATTTTTTTGATGACATTGTTTGCGGCATATTTAGAAGCAGGTCTTTAAAAATAAAACCTCGTTACCGCATTTCTGAAAAGGATGATTTGTGAAAAATATTTTTAATTAGATCATCCATACCTTCACTTCTGTGGGGTGCATTTCAAATTGTCGCTGGCTGGTGGGGACACCAGCCAGGGCAGCCCGGCGTGGTCGGTGTCCACCGGCCAC
>JANLQE010000059.1:0-9453 GCA_031367625.1 Bacteroidota bacterium | reverse complement strand
TACCAATGTTTATATAGGCTCATGGATACGTTTTAATGATGCCATTATTCCCTACCTCGGGCTGGAGTTTGGCGGTTTAAGAATTGGCGCCAGCTACGATGTAAATGTAAGCAGCCTGAAAGCGGCTACGGGTAACCGTGGTGGTTCAGAGTTTTCTATCATTTATATAAAACGCCCTGCACAAAGTAAAGGAATTCCTTGCCCTAAATTTTAAGTTTCTCCTCTGCCATCTCTGCCCCTCTGCTTGCCATCCTTTTTCTTCTCTGATGCTCTGCGTATCATCCTTTTCTCCTCTGCCATCTCTGTCACTCTGCGTGCCATCCTTCTATCCTCTGCCATCTCTGTCACTCTGCGTGCCATCCTTTTCTCCTCTGCATGAGCGCTATTTATTTGGCCTTCCACTCACAAATTTATTTCCTCTAATATAAAACCGATATGGCAATAACCCATCTGCACCAGCACTTTCTACGCCTATCCTTTTACTGCTGCCAATTTCTGCTCCAGTTAAATGAAATTTTTTTTCTTCATAAATTGCAATAATATCATCCAGCAAAAACAGCCCGGAATGCTGCTTTGAAATCCCCAGCGCCTTACCCACATTGCCCGGTCCTTTTGTAAGTGTATTATCTAATGTTATTTTTCCGGTTCTTGCAAGCATGGCAGCTATACCATCAATAGGTTCTACTGCACGTATTAAAACCGCATCGGGTATTTCTTTTTTATTGGTTACCACATTAAACATTTGATGCATACCGTAGCAAATGTAAATGTATGCTGTGCCCGGTGCTGCATACATGTGCTCGTTACGTGCAGTACGCCTGCCTTTGTACGAATGAGAGGCTTTATCAGTAAGGCCTGTATAAGCTTCAGTTTCTACAATACGGCCACTGGTAATTATATTATCAATTTTTGTAACCACAATTTTTCCCAACATATCTTTTGCCACCTGTACCACATCTTGCCGGTCATAAAATTGTAACGGTAATTTTTTCATTGTCATTAACTTTAAACAAAAATAATGCTTAGTAGAAATGATGACTGATTTTTTCAGGTCAAAAATTTTCTGTACAATATCATCATCCATTATCACTTTATTCATTATCCATTTAGGTTTTCTATCTTTAGAAAATAATTCCTTATTCAATATCTGCTATGCTAAAAGAAATTATCATATCTGTTCAATCATTTTTTGATGCACACCGTTTTATTGTAAAAAACAGGTTGTGGAAATGGATAATGATACCCGGCATTGTTTATACCATCCTTTTTATTACAGGCTTTTACCTGTTCTGGGTTTCCAGCAATAGCGCTATTGAATTTATTTTAGCAGAAACCGGCGTAAAAAACTGGTTAGATAAAATGCAGGATAGCTGGCTTAGCTTCTTTTTTATTGTAGGGCAGGTTATTTTAAGGCTTGTAATGCTGCTGTTTTATTTTTCTCTTTTTAAATTTTTATTTCTCATTATCGGCTCACCGGTATTTGCATATTTAAGTGAAAAAACAGAAAGCATAATTGAAGGAAAAGATTTTCCTTTTAATTTCCGGCAGCTTTTAAAAGATATTGCCAGGGGTATGCGCATTGCACTCAGAAATATTTTGTGGCAAACGGTTTATATCATTACCATTTTAATTTTATCATTCATTCCATTATTTGGATGGATAGCACCGTTGGTTGCCCTGCTGGTGGAATGTTATTATTTCGGATTCTCGATGCTGGATTACAGCAGCGAAAGAAACAAATTAACTTCCCGGCAAAGCATTGATTTTATTGGGCGGCATAAAGGATTAGCTATTGGTAACGGGTTGGTATTTTATATGATGCATATTGTACCTTTTATTGGTTGGCTGTTTGCACCAAGCTATGCGGTAATAGCTGCCACACTCAGTTTAATCAATGCTAAAAAAAATCATGTAATTATATAGTCTATCCAATGGTAACTGTTTATTTAATTCCTTGTGTATTGGCAGAAGATGCTGCTGAAACTATCCCATCGTACGTAATGGATGCGGTAAAAAAATGTCAGGTAATTTTTGCAGAGAATGAAAGAACTGCCCGCCGTTTTTTAAAAAGTATGGATAAAACAATTGTGATTGATGATTATGAATGGTTTGCTATTCATAAGGCAGAGGAAGAACAGTTGCAGCACTTTAAACAGAAAATAAATGAAGAAAAAAATATAGCTATCATCAGTGAAGCCGGTTGCCCCGGTATTGCAGACCCCGGCCAGATTTTAATAAAAGCTGCTCAGGAACTGCAGTGTATTGTAAAGCCGTTGGTAGGGCCCAGCGCAGTTTTATTAGCTCTGATGGCCAGTGGCATGAATGGCCAGCAGTTTGAGTTTGCCGGATATCTACCCATAGATAACCTGGAAAGAATAAAAAAAATAAAAGAACTGGAAACGGCTTCTGCAAAACAAAACAGCACAAAAATTTTTATTGAAACGCCTTACCGCAATAATCAATTGCTGGAAGCTTTACTAAAAACCTGCGATGCTAAAACCAGGCTTTGCATAGGAGTAAATATTACTGCTGCAAATGAAAGCATACAAACTTTTACCATTGCCCAATGGAAAAATAAAAAGCCGGAACTTCATAAGCAACCGGCTATCTTTTTATTATTTGCAGGGAGTTAAGCTAATTATTGTCCGGCTCTACCTTATCAACAATATACTCGCTATCCCCACGCCATGGAAGGGTTCCGTTCATTTGTAAATAATGAACTTTTACTTTTTTACCTTCCAGAGAATCCATCTTATCCGCTACAGTTTTATTTGCTACAGAAAAATAAAATTTTTCAGAAGCCAGCGCAACATTTGCAGTAGAGGATATGCTGCTTAATACCAATTCCCCTTCGTAGGTTTTAAAAATAGTACCCTTACGAGAAAGCTTTTGTAACAGGCCCGAGCGGTTACCATCACTGTAGTTAAAAAAATATTTCCAATAAGCAAAAGCGGCAAACCCTACTAACAATATAAAAATAAACCAACGGATAAATTTTTTAAATCCGCTTTTCTTTTTTGGCAACACTGGGTTTCTAAAATCTTCCATAACTGATTATTTTTTACAACTTACAAATAAATATTATTATTTTACAATCCGTATTCGCTTACGAGCCATATAAATGCTGCCATATTTACGGTACCTAAATCCAGCTCCCTTTTACTTACTGCTTCAAAAGTATCTGTAGCGGCATGATGTACATCAAAGTAGCGTTGGCTATCAGGGACAAGCCCGGCCAAAGCCGCACCCACTTTTTTCAGCGGCCCTACATCAGACCCACCACCGCCTGCACTAAACTCATACACGCCGTAATTATAAAATAAATTTTTCCATTGCAATACTTTATTTTTTTTCTCTTCACTCATATCAAGCCCAAATGCTCTTGGTGTAAAACCCCCTGCGTCACTTTCCAAAGCAAAAATGTGATGCTCCTTTTTTTGCTCTGCATTTTGCAAATAAGCATCTGCTCCTCTTCCTCCATTTTCTTCATTCATAAACATTACTGCCCTTACCGTACGTTTTGGCTTTAGGCCTGTAGCTTTTAATACCCTGATTACTTCAATACTTTGTACAATGCCTGTGCCATCATCCTGTGCACCCTCAGCTAAATCCCAACTATCTAAATGGCCGCCGACAGAAATAATTTCTCCGGCAAATTCACTTCCCCGTATTTCTCCTATTACATTAAAAGAAGGGGCATCTGCAAGCATTTTGCAATTTGTTTTTATAAATGCCGTCAACTGCATTTTCATTTTCAATTGCCTGCTAAGCCAGTTTGCATCTTTAGTGCTGATGGCAACAGCCGGAATTTTTGGAAAAGAATCATTGTATTGTGTTGCCCCGGTATGAGGATATTCATCTTCGTTGCTGGCAAGTGAACGGACCAACACCCCAATGGCGCCATACTTTGCAGCCTGTGCCGGACCGGCTCTGCGGCCCACTCCGCTCTCTCCATACGCCTGAAAAGTACGGATATATGTTGGGTTCATTTCAATATTAAAAAAAACAATTTTTCCTTTAATAATTTTTTCTCCAAATTGCTCCAATTCTGCCATGCTTTTTACTTCAATTACTGATGCATTAATTCCTTTATCGCCAGTGCCAACAGCATTTCCCAAAGCGCATAAACGCAAATTATACCTTGTATTATCAGCCAGTTTTATATACCCTGTTTCTTTTTCTCCCCTTACCCAATGCGGAACCATACAGGGCTGCAGGTAAACGGTATCAGCGCCTGCATCTTTAAGCATTTTTGCAGTAGCCAGTACTGCTTTTTGTGCATTTGGCGAACCACTGAGCCTGGGGCCAATTTGCTTGCACAGGTAACGCAGGTTGTTATACGCTTTCCCATTTATAAGAATTTCATCAGCAATTTTTTTTATGGTAACAGAATCATTGTTTTGTGCAGAGATGGCTAATGCAGTAAATAATATTGCAGCAAGAGTATAACAAAACCTTTTAATCATAAATAATGTTTATACTGACAAACTTAAACAATTAGCATTTATACTGGTAATAAAATTTACAGATTATATATTTTGCTAAATTGCACAGCACAAATTAAGCCTTACAAAAAATATTTATGAATATAGCAATTGTATGTTACCCCACTTTTGGCGGCAGCGGCGTACTGGCCACAGAACTTGGCAAAGCACTGGCAGATAAAGGGCATCAAATCCATTTTATTACTTACCAGCAACCAGTGAGGCTGGGCGGCTTTCATGCAAATATTTTTTATCATGAAGTAAGGGTACCTACATATCCATTGTTTGATTTTCCACCTTATGAAACCGCACTGGCAAGCTCTATGGTAGATGTTGTAAATAATAACAGCATTGATTTACTGCATGTGCATTATGCTATACCCCACGCTTCTGCTGCTTATATGGCCAAACAGATTTTAGCAAAACAGAATAAAAAAATTCCGGTTATTACCACGCTGCATGGCACAGATATTACTTTAGTGGGCAGAGATAAAACCTACAGGCCGGTGGTTACTTTTTCTATGGAAGAGAGTGATGTGCTTACTGCGGTATCAAATAATTTAAAAGAAGAAACCTATAAGAATTTTACAATAGAAAAACCGATAGAGGTGATTTATAATTTTGTAGATGTACACCGTTTTAATAAAAAACCGGTGACTGCATTTAAAAATCTTATTGCACCCAACGGCGAAAAAATTATTGTACATGCCTCCAACTTCAGAAAATTAAAACGGGTAGATGATGTATTAAAAATTTTTTTACTCATCAATAAAGAAATACCCAGCAAATTACTGTTGATAGGTGATGGCCCCGAAAGGCCCTATATAGAATCGCTTACCCGTGATTGTGATGAATGTACAGAGGTAAAATTTTTAGGTAAGCAGGAGCAAATGGAAGAAATATTACCTATTGCAGATTTGTTTTTATTGCCAAGTGAGTATGAAAGTTTCGGGCTTGCAGCGCTTGAAGCAATGGCTGCCGAAGTACCCGTAATTTCTACTAATGCAGGTGGCTTGCCGGAAATAAATATTAATGGCTATTCTGGCTACATGAGCAATGTAGGAGATACTGCAGATATGGCTAATAATGCTATTGCTATTTTAAGAGATGAAACAACCCATTTAAAATTTAAAGCAAATGCTTTAAAGCAGGCAAAAAAGTTTGATATCAGTAACATAGTGCCGCAATATGAAGAATTATATAAGCGGGTAATAAGCTAATTAAAATGCCTGCATAAAAGCAGGCATCCTTATTCAACCTTAGTTTTTATTAATTAATATTTTCAATAATCCCGGCAATGCCCTGTCCGCCGCCCACACAGGCTGTTACCAGGCCATATTTTTTATTCAGTCTTTTCATATCATTTACAATCTGTATGGTAAGTTTACAACCGGTGCAGCCCAGCGGATGGCCCAATGCAATGGCGCCGCCGTTAATATTTACAATAGCTGTATTCAATCCCAGTTCTCTTATTACTGCCAGCGATTGCGATGCAAATGCTTCATTCAGTTCTATCAAATCAATATCAGCCAAACTCATTGCTGCCTGTTTTAAAACTTTGGGCACAGCCTCTACGGGGCCAATGCCCATAATGCGTGGATGCACGCCGGCACTGGCGCAATTTACTAACCGTGCAATTGGTTTTAAGCCAAGTTCATTTATCATCCTTTCGCTCATTACAATTACAAAGGCAGCGCCATCACTGGTTTGCGAAGAGTTGCCGGCAGTAACCACACCACCCGCCGCAAATGCCGGTTTTAATTTAGCAAGCCCTTCTATACTGGTATCCTTACGAACACCTTCATCAGTATCCACCACATAATTTTTTGTCTGCTTTTTTCCTTTTTCATCCACGTAAACCTGCTCTACATTTATCGGAATAATACCGCTTTTAAAATACCCTTCTTTAATAGCATTGGCTGCTTTTACATGGCTGCTGTAACTGAATGCATCCTGGTCTTCACGGCTCACTTTATATTCTTTGGCCACTGCTTCTGCTGTAAGGCCCATGCTTAAATAATAATCCGGTTCATCTTTGGCAATTGAATAAGCAGGCACAGTTTTCCACCCTGCGGTAGGTACAAGACTCATACTTTCTGTACCACCCGCAATAATACATTCTGCCATACCACTTCTTATTTTAGCGGTGGCCATAGCAATGCTTTCCAGGCCACTTGCACAATAACGGTTAATGGTAATACCCGGCGCACTAAAACCCACGGCTCTGGCTGCAATAATACGGCCTACCTGTAAGCCTTGCTCAGCCTCGGGTACAGCGTTTCCTACTATCACATCATCTACCCGTTTTACATCTAATTGCGGTACACTGGCCAGCAATCCTTTTATTACTTCAATAGCCAGGTCATCCGGCCGTGTAAACCTGAAGAAACCTCTTTTACTTTTTCCAATGGCCGTTCTGTACCCTGCCACTATGTATGCTTCCTGCATGTTGAAAATGTTAATGGTTCATGGTTCATAGTTCATGGTTAACAGCAACAAATAGCTTCTCTATGAACTATGAACCATTTGCTATGAACCAAAATAGTTGTTTATGCAACTTTATAGGTCAAAGTTATAATTTCCCTTTCAAAGCAAAAAACTAAAATCAGTAACTTAATTTCGCAGCGTATGTATAAAATTATCAGGTCATTTTTATTTTTATTTGATGCAGAAAAAGTGCATCATGTTTCTATGAATTCTTTAAAGTTTCTTTGCAGCATTCCGTTCATAAAAACTATCATCACAAAAAAATATACCCCTCTTCAGGCAGAACCAATAAATGTGTTTGGGCTCGCATTTAAAAACCCAATTGGCCTTGCTGCCGGTTTTGATAAAAATGCAAAATATCTGAATGAATTGGAAGCACTTGGTTTCGGCTTTGTAGAAATAGGTACTGTAACACCTCTGCCGCAGGCAGGAAATAAAAAGCCAAGATTATTTCGTTTACCAAAAGATAAAGCGCTCATCAACCGCATGGGTTTTAATAATGATGGCGCAGAAGCTGTAGCAAAAAGGCTTTCTAAATGGAGGGGAAATTACGGGTTAAATAACCCGGAACCCGTAACCCGGAACCCGAAAATTATCATCGGAGGTAATATCGGTAAAAACAAACTCACGCCAAACGAAGATGCGTGGCTTGATTATGAAAAATGTTTTATTGCGTTACATAATTATGTAGATTATTTTGTGGTGAATGTAAGCAGCCCTAATACTCCCGGCCTGCGAGCCTTGCAGGAAAAAGATTCGCTTAGAAAAATTCTAACAACTTTACAAACCCGTAACGCACAACTGGTAAACCAAAAACCAATTCTTTTAAAAATTGCTCCCGATCTTACACCAGTACAAATTGATGATGTAATTGACCTTGCCATGGAAATAAAATTAGATGGGCTGGTAGCAGCTAACACTACAATAAACAGAAGCCAGCTCGTAACTTCTAAACTGCAACTGGAAACCATCGGCGCAGGCGGCCTTAGTGGCGAGCCTTTAAAAAATCGCAGCACGGAAATTGTAAAATATATTTCGGAGAAAACAAACGGGCAAATCCCCATCATGGCAAGCGGCGGTATTTTCTGCGGCAAAGATGGATTGGAAAAAGTAAAGGCGGGCGCATCACTTATTCAGGTATGGACGGGCTTTGTGTATGAAGGGCCTGGAATGGTAAAAAAAATTTCTAATTATCTTTCAAATAATAAATACATCTAACAATTAACAAAGGCATGGAACATTTATTTACATCAGAGAGTATCATCAGTTTTTTTGTACTCGTAATATTAGAGATTGTTTTGGGGATAGACAATGTGATTTTTGTAAGCATCATTTTAAACAGGCTTGATGATGTAAAAGAACAAAAAAGGGCACGCAGATTTTGGATGATATCAGGCATCATCGTCCGCAGTATTTTATTAATGGGGCTTGGCTGGTTGCTGTCACAAAAAGGAAATTACATTATTCCTGAAAGCTGGTTTGGTAAAGGCTTTGACCTGGCAAGTATAGTAATGCTTGCAGGCGGTATTTTTCTTATTTACAAATCAGTAAAAGAGATACATGAAAAACTGGAAGGAGAAGACCCAGGCGAATACGGCAATAAACCAAAAGGCCTTACACTTGGCAAAGCAATAGTACAGATAATGCTAATAGATGCGGTGTTTTCTTTTGATAGTATTATCACAGCAGGTGGTACTGCTAAATATGTAGAGATCATGATAGCAGCCGTAGTAATTGCCATGATCATCATGTTTTTATTCAGTCCTAAAATTGCTGCATTTATACACAAACATCCTACCCTTAAAATGCTGGCTTTATCCTTCCTTGTAATGATAGGTCTTAGCCTTATTATGGAAGGTTGGGCAGGCGAAAAAGCCCATCAGTTAGGATTAAAAAATTATATTTATTTCGGTATGGCATTTTCTTTTGCTGTAGAACTGCTGAATATGACGATGATAAAACGGGCAAAAAAACGCCGTATTGTAAAGTTGAATGAGCCAACACTGCAAAGCAAAGACTTTGATAACTATTCTGATAATGCACACTAAAGAGTACAGAGTAAAACAGCGGCAACTACCCCGGCCGTTTCAGTCCGCAATCGTGTGTGGCCCAAACTTACCGGAACAAAATTATTTTGTAAAGCCTGTTCAATTTCACCTTTTGTAAAATCACCTTCGGGGCCAATTAAAATTGTTGTATTGCCAAATGGCTGCATTGCAGAGAGCTGTACTTTTTCATTTCCTTCCTGGCAATGTGCTATAAATTTTTGTTGCTGATTTGTTTGTTTTATAACCGTTGAATACTTAACCGGCTCCTGCAGCACAGGCAACCAGCTTTGCTGCGATTGCAGCATGGCACTTATTAAAATGCTTTGCATTCTTTGTAAACGGAAATGCTGCTTTTCAGTTCTTTCGCAAATGAGCGGGATAATTGCTGATATGCCAATCTCTGTTGCTTTTTCCAGAAACCATTCAAAGCGGCT
>JANLQE010000158.1:0-33691 GCA_031367625.1 Bacteroidota bacterium | reverse complement strand
CCAGTAATAATATCTGTCAAAATTTCTGCCGCTGTTAAAATAAAAGTAATACCATTGCACCAAACCCCAGGGCAAAAAATTAATGCTTTTTTGGAATATAAAATTCGAAAGCTAACCCGTATCAGACAGAAAGGGGAGCCGGAACTTAAATTCATATTGTTTTCTTACACAGATAATTTGCCATGATCACCCTCGTCATATTGTTTTCCGGTAACATCCGCTTTAACCATATTAAAACAGTATTACAATTTTATTTGCGTTACTGTCCCAGTACTCAGCCTCTTCAGGATCTGCCTTTACCAGTAAAATTTTAGGATCATTTAACCCTTCAGGAAACCAGGCTTTTAAAATGGGATTCCAAAGCTCTTTTATTTTCTTTTTATCGTCAGACAAAACTGCTTTGGCAGATAAAACCACGTAAGAATTTTTAGAAGGCGAAGCGTAACTTAAAAGAATTTCATGCTGATGCGATATCTCCTCTCCCTGACCTGAATATTCATTTGTAAAAAACCATATTGTTCCGTCTTCCTCTACTTTGGCAGTGGCCATAGGCCTTCCCCTAAGCTTTCCTTCGGCAGATTTTGTAATAAGTATGCAGGTTTTTATTTCATTAATGAGTTCTTTAAATTTTTTCAGTTGTGCCTTAGCGTTTTCCATTAAGTATAATTTTAATTAATCATTAAGCCGGTTCTTTTTCCTGGCTCGATTTATAATTTACCGCAGTTTCTGCAATATCAGAAAGGCCTTCATCTGCCAGCTTTTCTTCATTAAGGGTTTTTACCAGTATTTCGGCACACTCTTCATAACCCAGCGTTTTAGCAAGCTGTATTAAACCTCCGTATGTTGCAATTTCATAATGTTCTACTTTTTGAGCCGCCATTATTAAGCCCACATCCCTTGTAGCCGTACCGGCTTTTGTATCTTCTATTATGCTGCTCCCTTCTTTTGTAATGCCTTCCATGGCTTCGCATTTTTTAGCCTGTGCTTTATGTCCTAAAATTTTAAAAACTTCTTCCAGCCTTGCTGCATGTTGCTTTGTTACGCCAAGGTGATCTGTAAAAGCAGCTTTTAATTTTGAAGATGTGGCTGCCTTTTGCATTTTAGGGAGTGTTTTTACCAGGTGCTTTTCGGCCCAGTAGATATCTTTTAATTCATCATGAAAAAACTTTTGCAGCCGGGAATCTTTTACCGGAAAATATTCTTTAATTCCGGAACTGCTTTTCTTTGCTGCGGGAGCATTTTGTGGGGAAGATTTTGTTTGCATGTAAAAAATTTTTGTTTGGTTAATAAATGATAAATAATCTGTGTTATTATTATGCCAATTAGACAACAGGCAATTTTTAAGATGTTTTTTCCATTGCGCCGGTATTAATCCCCTATGTTTGTGGAAAAATTTTCTCAATCAGGCATACAGAAAAATATATACACTTTAATAAGCCCCGTAAACAAATAATTGGCAGCATTTTGGCTTTAATATTTATTAGAAATTAATCTTAAAATATTTAAAAATTAAAACTATGAGCTCAAGTAAATTATTAGCAGGTGTACTGTTAGGTGCTGCAGCAGGTGCCGTATTAGGTATCTTGTTTGCGCCTGATAAAGGGACCGAAACAAGAAAAAAAATTGCCAAAAAAGGCGGCGATTGGGGAGAGAACGTAAAAAGCAAATTCAATGAACTGGGAGAAACATTGCAGGAGAAGTATGACAGCATAAGGGGAGAAGCAAATGATATCATTGAGAAAGGAAAAGATAAAGCCAGCAGTATGGTTGAAAAAGGTAAAGAGTCAGCCCAAAACTTTAAAGAAAAAGCTGATAACTTTAAAGATGAAACAAAACGCACCTGGGCATAATTCTTTAAAATTTAAATAAGTTCCGGCGATAAAAATTTAGTAAATGCAAAACGAGCCAATTAACAACGTAGAAGCCCTTTTTGAAAGAGCAGGAGATTACCTGGAAACAAGACTGGATTTGTGGAAGCTGAAAGCTACGCATAAGTCGTCTGATATAATATCATCCCTTGCTTCCGGCATAATCTCAATATTTATATTTGCCATATCTATTATGATAGTAAATATTGGTATTGCGCTTTTAATTGGGGAGTGGCTGGGGAAATCCTATTATGGATTTTTTGTATTAGCTGGTTTTTATGTTATCGCCGGGCTTATTTTTAAAGCTTTTAAAAACAAATGGATAAAAGAACCGGTTACCCATTCTATTATTAAAAAAATCTACAATTAGTTTTATGCAGATTAATAACTCACAGGATCTGGAACTGGCCATTATAGAAATGGAGAAGCGTAAAGTTGTTCAGCAAAGTATTTTAGTTTCTCAGTTTCATGAAACTTACGAAAGCCTTAAACCGGTAAATCTTTTAAAAGCTGCTTTTCATAAAGCAACCGAAGCCGGAGATACAAGGAGTACCATACTAAAAACTGTTGGTGGTATTGGCGTTGGACTGCTTACTAAAAAATTATTAATAGGTAAAACTACTTCGTTAATAGGTTCGCTTGTAAGTAATGCGCTCAAGCTTACCGCATCCAATACGGTGTATAACAATACAGATAAATTAAAAGCGTACGGAATAGCCATTTATAATAATCTTTTTAAAAAGCATACAAAATCTTTACATTAAATAATACCATAAACACTGTACTGATTTTTAAAATACATTTGGTATAAAAATATTATTAAAAAAACCGTGGAATTTAAATCCACGGTTTTTTTATAGATGTTATATATCATCCACATCAACATGGATATATACAAAGTGTAAAAAATTATTTTAAATGGTTCCACCCCTGCGCCACCAATGCATGTGTATTACCACCACGGGTAATAATTTTTTTTCCTTCTGCTGCTTCGGTAATATAACCAATAACACTAATGGAGGGGTTCACTTTTATTTTTTCAAAATCGGCTTGTGCTACAGTAAATAATAATTCATAATCTTCGCCACCGCTTAAGGCACAGGCTGTGGGGTCTAATTGTAACTTATAGGCAAACTCTTTTGCCTCATCATTCAGCGGTAATTTGTCTTCGTACAATACACAGCCCACATTACTTTGTTTGCAGATGTGCAAAAGATCGCTGCTTAATCCATCGCTGATATCAATCATGCTGGTGGGCATAATTTCTGCTTCTGCAAAGTATTCAATAATGTCTTTTCTTGCTTCTGGTTTCAGCAGCCTGCCCACAATTACTGCCTGGTTTTCCAGGTCGGGCTGGGCGCCTGTAGTTTCAAAAATATTCTTTTCTCTTTCCAGAATAGTAAGCCCTAAAAAAGCGCCGCCCAGTTCTCCACTTACACAAATTAAATCATTAGGTTTTGCGCCGCTTCTTTTTACATAACTATCGGGTGCCACTTCGCCAATGGCTGTAATGCTGATGACAAATCCACGCTGGGATGTACTTGTATCGCCGCCTATAAGATCTACCCCGTATGTTTCGCAGGCAGCATACACTCCTGCATAAAATTCATCAAGCGCCTCTACGCTAAACCTGTTGCTGAAGGCAAGGCTTACAACAATCTGCGTAGGCGTAGCGTTCATGGCATAAATGTCGCTCACATTTACCACTACAGCCTTGTAGCCCAAATGTTTTAATGGTGTGTATGACAGGTCAAAATGAATTCCTTCCAGCAGCAGATCGGTACTCACCACTGTTTGCCTGCCAAAATGATCTATCACTGCGCCATCATCTCCTACACTTAAAATGGTGGAAGCGTTTTTTATTTCATTGTCTGCAGTAAGATGCTCTATCAAACCAAATTCTCCAAGAGATGATATTTCTGTACGTTCTTGCATGTGTAATTTTTTAAAGCAGGCACTAAGAAGTTTTTATTTTTTCTTGCGCTGCTGCGGTTAACTTACTTTTACCTGGCCGCCATTTACAATCGCTAATAACTCCTCATGTATTAAACCATTTGTTGCCAATATATGTGGCTGATAAGGCGAAAAATAATTACCATCAAAATCGGTTACTTTTCCTCCTGCTTCTTCTACCAGTAAAAAACCTGCAGCACTGTCCCATGCCTGTAATTTGTGCTCATAAAAACCATCAAATCTGCCTGCTGCCACCCAGCATAAATCAATGGCCGCACTACCCAGCCTTCTTACCGGCACCCCTTTGCGGATCAGTTTTTCAAATACCTGTATTGGCCCATTTGCTGCATCTAAATACGTGTAAGGAAACCCGGTAACGAGACAGCTTTTTATTACTTCTGTTTTAGTGCTTACTAATATTTTTTTATTATTCAGCGAAGCGCCAAAACCTTTTTGAGCAAAATAAAATTCATTCATCAAAGGGTTATACACAGCGCCCATAAGCATTTTACCATCTTTTTCCAGGCCTATGCTTACACAGCACAGCGGAATACCGTTGGCAAAATTTACTGTTCCGTCTATGGGGTCTATTATCCATTTATATTCACTTGAGGTTTTTATTTCGCCCGTTTCTTCACTTAATATAAAATGATCGGGATATTCTTTTTGAATAACATCAATGATAGCTTTTTCGGCTGCATGGTCTGCTTCGGTAACAAGATTATTGATCCCTTCTTTATTGGATATTTTAAATTCCCCATTAAAAAAATGTTGCAATTGTGCGGCACCCGCCTCCACTGCATTTAGTAGTGTTGTTTTTAGCATGGCGCAAAGATAATAAAGTAGAGGGGGAATGGTTTGGGTATTGGTGAAGACCGGCTGTAGTGTATTTTTGATACACAATTTATATTTTTATTTATAGCTTCGGTAATTATTTAATACTTACAGGCCGGGTTAATTACTAAGCGGCCAGAAGTGATTGCCCATCGGTTACATCAATTTTTTTAGCAACACAGCATGCTTATTTTATGAACATACATTATTTTCAACATGTACCTTTTGAAGGTTTAGGCTCAATAGAGGATTGGGCTGTAGAAAAAGGCCATCCGGTTACTGTAACCCGTTTTTATGAAACTTTTAAACTGCCCGATTTAGTTGCTATTGACTGGCTAATTGTATTAGGCGGCCCCCTGGGTGTAAATGATGAACAAAGCTTTCCGTGGTTAAAAACTGAAAAAGAATTTATAAGGGAGGCCATTAAAGCTAATAAAGTCGTGATAGGTATTTGCCTCGGCGCACAACTTATTGCCCAGGTGCTGGGAGCGAAAATTTACAAAAATAAATTTACTGAGATAGGATGGTTTCCGGTGGAAGTGTTTGAGACCGCTGAAAAAACTAATTTGCTGCAAAATAAAATAACCGTATTCCACTGGCACGGAGACAGCTTTGATATACCCGCTGGCGCTGTTTTGGCAGCCAGTTCGGAAGCGTGTATTAATCAGGCCTTCCGGTATGGTAAAAAAGTTTTGGGATTACAATTTCATCTGGAAGTTACTAAACAATCTATTGCTAAAATGATTGAGCATGAAGGCCATGAACTCATTCCAGATATATTCGTTCAATCGGCTGAACAAATTGTTACCCTGCAGGATAAATATTTGAAACAAAATAATAAAGCTATGTTTTTCATTCTTGATCATCTGGAAAAATTATAATATTCAGGAATACGCAGGAGAAATAAATATGCCTTATACTTTCCGCCAGTGATAACACAATTTTTTGCAGGATTTTATTATTGAATAAATTTTATAGTCAAACATCGTGATGTATGCCAAAAATAATCGTAATTCGCTGCTAAATAAATCTTTTGCAATTATCCATCATTATAGTAAACTACAATGTAAAATATTTTTTAGAGCAGTGCCTTTGCGCTGTACAAAAAGCCTGTGAGGGCATTAAGGCAGAAATTTTTGTAGTAGATAATCATTCCACAGATGGCAGCAGGGAATACCTGGTTCCAAAATTTCCCCAGGTTATTTTTAAATGGCATAACACTAATGAAGGTTTCGCAAAAGCCAGTAACAGTGTGCTTAACGAGGCTAAGGGTGAGCGTATTTTATTCCTGAACCCTGATACGGTTATACCAGAAGATTGCCTCAGCAAATGTTTGCATTTTTTTGATACACAGCCCCATTGCGGTGCTGTTGGTGTACCTATGATAAACGGGGCGGGTAACTTTTTAAAAGAAAGCAAGCGCTGCTTACCTTCTCCGTTGGCGTCTTTTTTTAAGCTGGTGGGTTTGGTAAAAATGTTCCCCACTTCAAAATTATTTGCAGGGTATTATGCCGGTCATTTACCCCAAAATAAAACCAATGAAGTAGATGCACTGGCCGGCGCATTTATGATGTTAAGTAAAGAAGCTGTTGAAAAAACAAACGGTTTTGATGAAAATTTTTTTATGTACGGAGAAGATATAGACCTTAGTTACCGCATTCAAAAGGCAGGGCTTAAAAATTATTATTTTGCCGAAACTACCATCCTTCATTTTAAAGGCGAAAGCACGCAGAAATTATCCGGCATCTACATAAAACATTTTTATGGGGCCATGAAATTATTTGTACTGAAACATTATACCCACCAAAAAGCAACCCTGGTTTTTATGCTGATGGCTATTTTTTTAAGTAAAGCGCTGGCTTCTTTAAGAATGTTTTTAATGCATCTGTTTATCCATAATAAAAATCCGGTTGCGCCGCAGCATACTGCTGCAGCCTGTAGCCAAAAAGAGTTTAACGAATTGATTCATTTATTAAAATATGCTTCGCCTAAGATAATTATTTGCGGCAGGCTTGCCGTAAATGAGAACGATGTGGCTACCTGTATTGGCAGCATAGAAAATCCCAAACAGGCATTAATTAAACACCAAATAGATCAGGTTGTTTTTTGCGAAGGCTGTTTAACTTTTAAAGATATCATTGCGCAACTGCCGCATTTTCCTAAAAAAATCAATTGTCTTTTTCATGCAGCAGGTAGCGGCAGTATTGTAGGGGGTGGCAAAAAAAACGTTAAGGAGTATTTATTGCAAAGCTTTAGCGGTTAATTTTTCCAGTAGCTCAACAATATTTTTTTCGAGGGCAGAGGTTATTTCCCTGCCAGGTGCAAACTTAAATGCGGCAATTTTATTCATTGTATTTTTCAGTAAAAAATTTTTCTGCCTGGCAGCAAAAAAAAGTCCCTGGCTCATTAAATATTGGGCAAGGTATTCCTGTTCTGTTTGGCCTGGAGTAGGCACCAGTACAGCTTTTTTACCTAATGCAACTAAATCCATAATGGTAGAATAACCTGCCCTTGCCAATACAAGCTGCGATTGCTGAATAATGGTACTTAACTTTTCGGCAGGCAAATGATTAAAAATTTTTAAGTCCTTCTTTTTTGCTTTTAAGTCAACCGTTTTGCCGGGCAATCCCCTCACCATTACGATAGATAAATCAGTGTTATTTATTTGTTTAAGCAAAATATTTTCAAAGATGGTTCTTTGAGGCTCAGGGCCTGAAAGCATGATCAGCAAATCATTTTCTGGTATAATATTTTCTTTTTTAAATCTTGATAAACAGCCTGTATATTTTACCGGCACCAATGGCTTTGTTGCAGGATGCGATAATTTTCCTGCAAGGTTTATATTCCCTTCTGCATCCGGCACCCAGCATTCGTCGTATCTGTTAATAAACCGGTAATGAATTTTTTGAGCAATTTTATTTAAAAAAGTGCTGCCGGTTTCTATAAAAAGCTGGTGGGTAATGTAAACAGAATGAATGGCTGCATTTTGTAACCCAAAGCGGTTATCAGCTATCACAGCATCTATATGGTAATGCTGTATTATTTTTTTTAACCACCTTTTTTCGTACCGGATTGCAGCCGATATTTTAGGAAACTGCAAAAGCATCTTTGCAAAAAACCATGTTTTATGCTGGCTATAAGCAATTCGGTATCCTTTTAAAGGCAGTAAAGTAAGTGTGGGGAATTCTTTTTTTAATAACGCAGCAGTGTCTCCTTCTGCAGCAAGTAACACCGTAATATTTCTGCTTATCAGTAGCTGAATGATTGGAATACAGCGGGTAGCATGGCCAAGGCCCCAATCTAAAGGAGCCACCAAAATTTTAAATTTAGTGCTGTTTTTGTTAATATTTTCTACATTCATTAAAATTGAGCAATATTTGTTTGTGAAAATAGTTTAATTTGTAACTTGAATTTATGCATCAGATAATAAAAATTTCATCGCTTCTTTTAATAATCATCTGTTTTACTGTTTCCGGTTGTTCGTCTTCTAAAAAAGGACAATGCGGTTGCCCTAATAAACAGGGAATGGTGGGTTATAAGTAGCAAAATTAAATCCATGGGTTTTATGAATAAATCCAATAGAGATATTCTCGTAATGTTTAAGCAGGAGTTGATGACACCACAAGCCATAGAGCATGAGGTAGAATTACTGCACGAATTACTTTTTACCGTAGAGCGGTTGGATAATGTAGTAAAGGCACATGAAGTGATAGACTTAAATAAATATAAAATTATCTCTAAAGATTTTGAAATAAAAAAATTCTTCCGCCAGCAAAAAGAAAAGCCCTTTGTTTTTTTAAACAATAAGAACTAAGATAATTTTTCTAATGCTTCTTTTAATTTTTGCAGCATAACACTGATATCTTCTTTTTTACTGCAGCCTACACTAAGCCTGTACCAATTACTTTCTTTATCTGCACCAAAAGCGTTAAAAGGTACAATGGCCAATTTAGCTTCATTTAAAATGTATGCTGTCACCTCTTCCTGATTTTTTATGATCCTTCCGTCGCCCGTTTTTTTACCTGTCAGGTTTATTTGTATAGTTAAGTAAATAGCAGCCTGTGGGGTAACAGCATCTACAGGGAATCCTTCTTTTTTCAGTTGCTTAAATCCTTCAAAAATATCCGTGAGGCGAATTTCAATTTCTTTTTTAAAATTACTGAGATAATTAATTACTTCATCCTGTTGTACTAAAAATTTTGCTACCGCTTTTTGTTCGGCCATTGGCGCCCATGCACCCACATGACTGTTGATGGCACGCATTTTCGCAATCACCTCTGCCGGGCCCATAGCCCACCCAACCCTTACACCCGTAGAGGCAAAAGCTTTACTGATACCATCAATATAAATGGTGTAATCTTTCATTTTAGGCCTTAATGCCACGGGGTTATAATGTTGTGTTTCTCCAAATGTAAGCGTCCAGTAAATCTGGTCGTACATAAGGTATAATTTCTTTTCTCCTTCTTTTCTTTGCTCATTTTCCTCAATCACCAAATCGCATATTGCTTCCAGTTCGTGCTTTGTAAATGTAGTGCCGGTAGGGTTTAATGGTGAGCACACTGCTATTAAAGAAGCGCCTTTTACATGCGGCTTAATTTGGGCTGCCGTGGGCATAAAATTATTTTCTCTTTTTGCATCAATCATAATATGTTCCCCTTCGGTAAAATGTACATAATGATTGTTGTTCCAGCTTGGTACCGGGTAAATAACTTTATCTCCTTTATCTACAATAGCCCTGTACAATGCGTAAATAAGTGGCCTTCCACCTGCTCCAATTAAAATTTCCTGGGGTGTAAACCGCAGGCCTTCGTTAGTTAATAAAAATGAAGCAACGGCATTTCTCAGGTCCAGCTCTCCTTCTGCCGCAGGATAATTAGTGTAGCCCTCTCTGTATGCTTTTATAATTTCATTTTGCAAAGCTTCGGGTATGGGAAACTGTGAGGAGTCAAAATCACCGATAGTATAATTATAAATATGCTCTCCCTGTTTTATTTTTTCTTTGATGAGGCCACCCAGTTTCACAATCTCTGATCCAATAAGGGTTTCTGCAAGTTGGCTTAGTTTTAATGAGCCCATAAAAAAAATTTAAACTTTAAAAGCGGTTATCCGGTGGCAAAAGTAATTCTTAGCTGCCTGATTGCAAAACAGGTTTGTTTATTACCGGTTTACAAGGGCATTTGAAAAGGTTTTTTATAACAGTAATTTGCTTATTTAAAAATCTATTGCCTGAAATTATTTCTGCATATTATATTTACCCGTATAAATGCTGTAAAAATGCAGGGATAATGCCCTTACTGAAAAACTTGATTTTTAAAAATGCTTAATTACATTTGCACATATCCTGACTCATAAAAACATTCGTTTCATTTACAATAAGTTTAGCAAGAAACTATGTTCAATTTAATACTCTTTGGCCCGCCGGGCAGTGGAAAAGGTACGCAGAGCGAAAATTTAATTGCCAGGTATGGTTTAAAACACCTTAGTACAGGTGATTTGCTGCGTTCCGAAATAAACAGGCAAACATCATTAGGGCAAGCTGCCAAAAACTTTATGGATAAGGGGCAATTGGTGCCCGATGAAGTTGTAATTGGAATGATAAGCTCAGCATTAGAAGAAAATCCGCAGGCAAAGGGATTTTTATTTGATGGTTTTCCCCGTACTTCCAGACAGGCAGAAGCGCTGGACAAATTATTATATTTTAAGAAAGAAGCAATTGAAGTAATGCTTGCGCTGGAGGTTAGTGAAGAAGAACTGGTAAAGCGGTTATTAAAACGTGGGGAAACAAGTGGCCGCAGCGATGACACTAATGAACAGGTGATAAGGTCAAGAATTTTGGTTTATCAAACAGAGACGGCTGCTGTAGCCGATTATTACAGGCAGTTTGATAAAGTTGTAATGGTAAAAGGGGAAGGTTCGATTGATGAAATTTTTGATGGGCTTTGCAAAGAAATAGACAGCAGGTTATAAAAAATATAAATGATAACACAGGTTTTAAGCCCGGTTATTAAATAAACTTTTATGGAGAATGAAAAACTGCATTTTATAAAAGAAGAAATGTTTCTGCTGTTGAACAATCTTTCTGCAGATGCTAAAGCCAAATGGGGAAAAATGAATGCGCAGCAAATGGTAGAGCATGTAACCGGATTCTTCAATATATCATTAGAAAAATTAAAATTTGATATTGTTACGCCTGAAGAACACCTGCCTAAGTACAAAGAATTTTTATACAGCGATAAAGAATTTAAAGAAAATACAAAAGCCCCATTGTCTGTTTTGGGCGAAGAGCCTTTGCCATTGCATTATCCATCCATAGCCATTGCAATGGAAAAACTACAGCAGGCAGTACAGGATTTTGTCAATTATTTTAAAAACGAACCCGGCAAAAAAACATTGCACCCCGTTTTTGGCATGCTCAATTTTGATGAATGGGTATTGTTGCACTACAAGCATGTAATACACCACATGAAGCAGTTTAATCTGGTTGCCTGATTTTCTAATTAACCGCCTTTTACTATCATTGCTTAGCTTTGTTATAACAATCAATAATTATGCAAAAATTAGGTAATTACGTTACCGGAAACTGGATAGAAGGTGATGGAGAAGGCCAGCAATTATACAATGCTTTTACGGGTAAATCAATTGGTGCAGCTACTTCTGCCGGTCTGGATTTTGAGGCGGTACTTAATTATGCCAGGCAAACAGGCAACCCTGCCCTGCGTAAAATGACTTTTCAGCAAAGAGGCAAAATGTTGCGTGCATTGGCACTGCACCTGATGAAGCATAAAGAAAAATTTTATGCTGTCAGCTACCAGAGCGGCGCTACCAGGGTAGATAGCTGGATTGATATTGAGGGCGGTATCGGCAATCTTTTTTCCAATGCATCGCTGCGAAGAAAATTGCCGGATGAAACTTTTTGCCTTGACGGCGACCCCATAGCCTTAAGCAAAGGAAATACTTTTATGGGCCACCATATCCTGGTGCCGAAGGAAGGCGTGGCCGTTCATATAAATGCTTACAATTTCCCCGTATGGGGCATGCTGGAAAAAATTGCAGTAAACTTACTGGCAGGCATGCCCGCAATTGTAAAGCCCGCTACCGTTACTTCTTATTTAACAGAAGCCGTGGTAAAAGAAATTGTTGCATCAGGTATATTACCCCATGGCGCATTGCAGTTGATATGCGGCAGCGCCGGTAATATTTTGTCGCATGTAAATTCACAGGATGTGGTAACCTTCACCGGTTCTGCTTCTACGGGCTTAAAATTAAAATCACACCCAAATATATTATCAGAGAGTGTGCCTTTTAATATGGAAGCAGATTCATTAAACTGTATTGTGCTGGGCAGCGATGTGCAACCCGGCAATACAGAGTGGGATATTTTTATTAAAGAGGTAAAAAGAGAGATGACGGTAAAAGCCGGCCAAAAGTGTACCGCTATCCGCCGCATTTTTGTGCCGGAAAATAAACTGGACGATGTACAAAAAGCACTTGCAGCAGAGTTGGATAAAACTGTTATTGGCAACCCGCTGAATGAAAAAGTAAAGATGGGGCCATTGGCTGGTTTGGAGCAAAGGAAAGAAGTGTTGAGCCAGGTGCAAAAATTACTGGCCTCTTCCCGGATAATTTATGGCTCGCTGGATAGCGTTGCAGTACTGGATGCAGATGCAACAGAAGGTGCATTTATAAGCCCGCTTTTATTATTGAATGAAAACCCTTTTACTGCAGAAGAGCCACACAATGTAGAAGCCTTTGGCCCGGTAAGCACTTTAATGCCATATAAAAATATTGATGACGCTATTGCCTTAAGTAAAAAAGGAAAAGGAAGTTTATGCTCATCCATCGTAACAGCAGATGCTTCCATTGCAAAACAATATGTAATTGGCGCAGCCACCCACCATGGCAGAATATTAGTTTTAAATAATGAATGTGCAAAAGAAAGTACAGGCCACGGCTCTCCATTACCGTTATTAGTACATGGTGGCCCCGGCAGGGCAGGTGGCGGAGAAGAAATGGGAGGATTACGCGGAATAAAACATTACCTGCAACGCACAGCCATACAGGGTTCCCCATCTATGATTACGGCCATCAGCAATGTATATCAACCTTATGCTAAAGGAAATATTGAAGCAAAACATCCATTTAAAAAATATTTTGAAGAGTTGACTGTTGGCGACCAGGTTATCACTGAGAAAAGATTAATCACTTCTGAAGACATTAATAAATTTGCCGACCTGAGTGGTGATCATTTTTATGCACATGGCACAAAAACAAATTTTGATGCAACCATGTTTGAACAACAGGTAGCACACGGATATTTTATTATGAGTGCCGCCGCAGGCTTGTTTGTAGATAGCTTTGAAAAAAATCCGGTGCTGTTGAATTACGGCATTGATGAATTACGGTTTACCAAACCTGTATATCCCGGTACTTCAATTTACATCCGTTTTACCTGTAAAGAAAAAACAGCGCAGGAATTAAAAGAAGTAAACCCTGATATTACTTTTATAAAAGGCCAGGATATACCCAAAGGTATTGTAAAATGGTATGTAGAGATATTTGATGATACCAATGAAATAGCGGGGGTTGCTACCATACTTACAATGGTACAAATGAAAAAAAACAACTTATAAAATAATAAACCAATGATACAGCAGATACAGGAAGGATATGTAAAATCTGAAACACATACAGGAGTTACAACCATTGAATTTTTTCATCCGCAGAGTAATTCATTACCGGCAAAAATTTTAGATGCCCTTACAAAAGAAATTCATTTTGCAGGCACACACGATGAAACAAAAGTGATTATTTTAAAAAGTGCCGGCGAAAAATCTTTTTGTGCCGGGGCTTCTTTTGACGAACTGCTGGAAATAAAAACAGCAACCGAAGGCTTACAGTTTTTCAGCGGTTTTGCCCATGTAATAAATGCCATGCGTAAATGCCCCAAGTTTATTATTGCCCGCATACAGGGAAAGTGCGTAGGCGGCGGTGTAGGATTGGCTGCTGCAGCTGATTATGCAATTGCCATAAACAATGCAGAAATAAAATTGAGTGAACTGGCTATTGGCATTGGCCCATTTGTGGTTGGCCCGGCGGTAGAAAGAAAAATAGGAGCAGCAGGTTTTAGCGCATTGGCTATAGATGCTGCTATGTGGCGCAATAGTGAATGGGCTAAAAAGAAAGGATTGTTTGCAGAAGTGCATGAAAATATAGAAAATATGGATGAGGCTATATCAAGGCTTGCCAATACTTTAGCCCACTCCAATCCGCAGGCTATGGCAGAATTAAAAAAAGTATTCTGGAAAAACACTTCCGACTGGGATTCGCTGTTAGCAGAAAGAGCCGCCATCAGCGGCAAACTTATTCTTAGCAATTTTTCTAAAGAAGCACTTAAAAGATTTAAAAATAAATAATAAAAATAAAATCCCCGGCAAAACCGGGGATTTTATTAAATTCTTTTTGGCCGGTGATTATTAATTTTTTAATTAAAATCATAAACCCTGTGCGCATCCTGAAAAAATAAATGGTTAAATGCTCCAATTACTTTTTCTTTCCAGGATAAATTTAGTGTTTGCCTGTTCTCAAAATATTCTGCCTGCATAATTTTCATTTTTACCAGCACCAGCCTGGCGGCAGTTGATTTACTGTAGTTACTGATAGTAAGAAAGTCGCCGTTATCATCTTCTACAATTGTAGCCTTACCACTAAGTTGTATGCGGCAATCCGTTCCTTTTTTATAAAAATCCAGGTATGCATAAAAAGATCTGTCCAGGTTTTTTGCATGATCTCCGATGCAGGAAGTAAAGAACCAGATGTATCCGTCTTCTTCTACCTTAAGTGTTTCAATAATATTATTGGGAAGTTGCAATTCAGAATTCATTTCTGATTTAAACAAAGCAATTTTAATGTCTTTTATTTTTTCCTGTAGAAAAGCCAAATTCGGGTCGAGGTGTTGCATAACGTGATATTTAAGGTTAACAATTAAATTTCAAAGGCTGTACCAAATTGATTTTAGATACGGGCTTTTCTGTAAAGGAGATTTAATGGATTATTTTTTGGGCTTTTCGTGGAGGGAATTCCTCATGCTGAGTAGGATATACAAAATGACAACTGATTTTTTCATTTAGTTGCATCAGGCATTAAAATTTCATAAGGTAATAATGCTGGTGTAAATGTAAAAATAAAATATCAGCATTTTATACCTTTTCTTATAAAAATATTAAACAAAACATTATGTCAGATATCACCGTTATTGAAGACTTATCAAAAAAGCAACTTGAAAAAATAATAAATGATCCCATAAAAACTGCTGAAGCTGTGCATCTTGTATATGTAAATGACACGGTACCGGGCATTGTAAGAAAAAAACAGGGAGGGCATTTTTCTTATCTTTTTCAGGAGAAAAAAGTAAAAGATAAAAATGAAATTAAAAGGATCAGGGGGCTGGTAATACCACCCGCCTGGGAAAACGTTTGGATTTGCGCTTTGCAAAATGGCCATTTACAGGCAACCGGCCTTGATGTAAAACAAAGAAAACAATACCGTTACCATCCACATTGGAACACACTGCGTAATCACACAAAGTTTTATCGCCTTTTGCAGTTTGGAAAAGTGTTGCCTTCTATCAGGTTACAAATAGAAAAAGATTTATCATTGCCCGGCTTGCCACAGGCAAAAATATTAGCAACTATTGTAAGCCTGATGGAAAGAACCAATATAAGGGTGGGCAATAATATTTATGAAAAATTATACGGCTCTTTTGGCTTAACTACACTTAAAGATAAACATGCAGATATCAAAGGGGGAACTGTAAAATTTTCTTTTAAAGGAAAAAAAGGAGTTCATCATAATATCAGTTTAAAAAATAAACGGCTGGCAAATATTGTTCAAAAGTGTAAAGATATACCTGGTAAAGAATTGTTTCAATATTATGATGAAGAACACAACCGGCATTCCATAGATTCGGGGATGGTGAATGAATACATAAAAAATATTTGCCGGGAAGATTTTACTGCAAAAGATTTTAGAACATGGGCAGGAACAGTAAATGCATTTTTAGCTTTTAAAGAAATGGGCCTGGCAGAAAATGATACCGCAGCAAAAAAAAATATTGTGGCCGCAATGGATAAGGTAGCCGAAAACCTTGGAAATACCAGAACAGTTTGTAAAAAATATTATGTGCATCCGCTTATCATTTCTTTATACGAAAATAAAAGTATTGATAAATATTTTACACAATTAGATAAGATAGAAGTGGATGATAACAAGGCTGATTTAACCGGCGATGAAATAATAATAATTAAAATTTTAGAAAACAATTAAGCCGCTAATCCACAACCTGCCAGCCAGCCACCCGGCTTTTGCATTCCCCGTGGGGAATAAGTTCTACAGGGTATAATGGTTGCCGTAAATTAAAATTTGCTGAAATGCGCTACCCACGCAGCTTTAAAACGGGCATAAAAATTTCTTATATTAGCATCGGATAAATAGTTGATGATTAGTTTAATGCGCTAAACAACTTATCCAGCTTAGGGAATGACAAATAAGAAACAACTTTTTAAAAAAATATGGCACGGGGTCCTGTACTTTTTACTGGGCTTTTTTGTGCTTATTTTATTGCTGCTTATTTTCATAAATCTTCCTGTTGGTAAAAGAGTTGTCCGTAACCAGGTGCAGAGTTATCTTCAAAATAAATTACACGCAAAAGTATCTATAGGTGCCGTTGATTACAGTTTACCACAGTGGCTGAAAATTAAAAATGTCTATATCGAAGATCAAAAAAAAGACAGTTTAATTTATGGCGAAGAATTATCAGTTGACCTTAATATGATAAAATTGGCTCTCGGTAATACTGATATTCAAAAACTGGTTTTCAAAAATATTTTATTAAATATTAACCGTGCTTCAACAGATTCTTTTTTTAATTATCAATTTATTATTGATGCATTTACAGGAAATAAATCAAGTACAGCTATTCCTGATACTGCAGAACTAAAGCTTAGTCTGGACAGGCTGATCTTTGATAATGTAGGTTTAAAATTTAAAGATGGATATACCGGAACCGATTTTTTTGCACGCATAAAAAATCTGGACGCAACACTTAATAAATTTAAACCGGACAGGGTAAATTTTGGTATTAATAATTTTTACGCTGGCGGCGTAGATTTTATTATGAATACTTATAAAGAAGCTCCTCCGGTTATCCTTCAAACTAAAATAGATTCTGCCAAATCAAACTCTACTTATGGGTTATACCTTACTGCAAAGAGTTTAACGCTGAGAGATATAAATGTATTAATAAATAATAAAATTACCCGGCTTTATTATGCAAATAAAATTACACATCTGTCTCTTGCCAATGCCTTATTTAATTTAGAGCAATCAATAGGAACTGCAGATACTGTTTTGCTTGATAGTTCTGTAATTGCATTTTCCCAGCCTAAAAAAATTACTGCTACTTTACATGATTCTCCGGTTGTAAATAAACCATGGCTGTTTCAGGCAAATCAATTAAACATTGGCAGCTCTCAAATAAAATATGATGATAATAATGCGGCTGCAAAAGCCGGTTTAGATTTTTCACACCTGGATACCAGGAACCTTGCTGTTGCAGCTTCTGCATTTAAGTTTTCAAAAGATACCACACGGGCAAATATTTCTCAATTTACTTTTAAAGATAAAAGCGGCTTTACATTAGATACTACCCATGTAAATTTTTTATTTACAGATACCGTTTTTTCTGCAACAGGGCTGTATGTAAAAACACCTCATTCTCTTTTACAAAATTCTTTCCGGCTAAAGTATGACAGTGTATCAGCAATTAAAAAAAATCCGCAGAACAGTTTAATAGCTGCCACGCTTAATAATTCTGTTATTGATTTTAATGATTTGTTTTTTTTGTTGCCGTTCTTAAAAACAACTTTTCCTCCTGCACAATTTGCTAACCAGGCAGTAAATTTAAATACTGAATTAAGAGGCAACCTTCAAAGGTTGTACCTGCCGTATATTCAGTTAAGCGGCTTATCGGGCAGTAAACTAAGCGCAAGAGGCACGCTTTATAATCTTACAGATCCAAACAGGTTTTCTTACGATCTGTTTATTGATCAGGGAAATTTTCTTAAAAGAGATATTCTAAAATTTGTTCCTCCTGCCAACCAGCAGGCGCTTGCAAAGTTTCCTGATGTTTTTAATCTTAAAGGGCATTTAACAGGTACAAGAAATAATGTAGATGCAGATATAAATACTACCGCTAAAAATTTTGCATTTTCAGGAAAAGTTTCTTTAAAAAATATTAGCAATCCTGCAAATATTCAATTCACTACTGCTATACAACAGGCCTCGTTTGATGAAAGTATCATCACTGGCTTTATACCTCCATCGGTATTACAACAAATTAATCTGCCGCAAAAAATTTCTATTGCCGGCAAACTTTCGGGCAATTCGCAAAATATTACTGCAGATGCAAAATTAGGCAGCAGTTACGGGCCTCTTACGGTAAAGGGATATATTAAAAATATTCAAAACCCCAATGCAGCAAACTATAATCTTTTTATAACCACACCCGGTTTTAGTATTGGTAAATTAATAAAGCAGGATACTATATTAGGCAATGTTGCCGGCGCTTTTACAGCAAAGGGTACGGGGTTCAATTATAAAACAATGCGCTCTTCTGTAAAAGCAGATGTGGCAAGCCTTGAATACAATAAATATAATTATCATCATACATTAATAAACGCTGATTTTAAAAATGGTGTTGTTGTAAGCTCAGGAAATATTAACGACAGCAGCCTTCGGCTGGCATACACTTTAAATGCAGATGTAAGCAACCGGTATCCGCTGATAAATGCAACCGTAAATGTAGATACCGCACAATTACAAAAACTCCATTTATATAAGGATACATTAAATTTTTCCGGCCACGCAATCATACAATCTAAAAGCCTGAAACCACGTAGCCTGGATGCTGCCCTTTTTTTAGATAATGCAAAATTACAGTTTGGTAAAAATTCTTTCTTACTGGATACGGTTTCGTTAATTGCAACATCTGCAAATGGTATAGATTCTATTAATTTAAAAGCTCCTTTTGCAGACATACGTGCAGGCGGTGCTTTTGATTATGATAAAGTAGGCGTTTCTCTTCAGCAGTACATCAGTAAATATTACCGGTTCCCAAATCAAACAAGTTCTGCCGCCGCCATTGCTGATCAGCAACTGGCATTTTTTGGAACCATTAAAAAAAGCCCGGTTGTCACAAGCCTGGTACCAGGGTTGTATGATTTTGATGATATTAATTTTTCCGGAAATTACACTTCAGCAAATACTGACAGTGCCCTTAATTTTTCTGCAACTGTTCCAAGGCTGCATTATCAAAAAAATATTATCAGTAAAGGTGCTGTTGATATTGCTTCTAAAAATGAACGCATTAATTATGCAGTTAAATTTGATACGCTGCATACTTCTTCCAATGTTTTATATGCCACAAGCATTACCGGTGCTGCTGCGCACGACAGTATTGCGGTAAACGCCATTACAAAAGACAATAAGAATAAAGACTGGTTTGGCATTAGCGGAGATGCTTTTGTAAAACAAGATGTATATTCTTTCCGTTTAAAAAATAACCTTTTACTGAATTATGAAAAATGGAATGTAGCGCCGGATAATTATATCAGCTATTCTGATAAAGGTATCATCGTAAATAATTTTTTAATAAACAGCGATACCGCAAAAATATCAGTTAAAAGCCGTGCCTTGATACCTGGCAGTCCCATAGATATTGATGTAGCTAATTTTAATCTTAAAAGCATCAGTACTCTTACCAGTGGCGATACTTTATTTGCTGCCGGCATTTTAAATATAGATGCCTCCGTGAGTGATCTTGATAAACCTCTTCCTGCTTTTACCGGTAAAGCCAGCGTTAATGATCTGCAGATTCTGCAGCACCCTGTAGGAAATATTACTGCCTCTGCAGAGAAGCAAACTGAAAATAATATTGTGGCTGCCCTTAACCTTTTGGGCAATGAAAATGATATAGCCGTAAAAGGAAATTATTATCTAAACAATGAGCAGAAAGAATTTGATGCAGAGGTGGCCGTAAAAAAAATTAGCCTGAATACGCTGGAGGCTTTTACCGCAGGCAGCATAAAAAATGCAAGTGGAAACCTGCATGGCCAGGTAACCCTGCAGGGAAAATTTACGCAGCCGCAATGGAAAGGTGAGCTTGATTTTGACACAACAGAATTTACTTTAAATCAATTAGGTACGCCGTATAAAATAAATAATCAAAAAATTGTTTTCGATTACCCAAGGATAATATTTCCGCAATTTATTGTTACTGATTCCCTTGATCATAAAATGAAAATTGATGGTTACCTCTCTTCAAACAGCTTAACTGATTTTGATATAAACCTGGATATAAATGCCACTGATTTTATTTTGGTAAATGCGCCAAAGGCAATAGAGAACCAGTTTTACGGCTACGCTGCTGTTGATGCAAATGTATCGGTAACCGGTAATTCTTCTGCACCAAAAATTGAAGGCGGTATTTATGTAAATGATAAAAGTGATATTACCATTGTTCTTCCTCAAAACAATTATAATAAAGATGATGGTAAAACAGTGGTTCGTTTTATTGATCGTGACACTTTTAATATCAATCAGCAGGTGATTGGTTTTGAAGAGGAGAAAAAAGTTGCAGCGGGCTTTGCTGATTTTTTAAATTATAATCTAAACCTGGAAATAAATAAAAATGCAACACTTACCGTTATAGTAGATCCTTCTACCGGCGACGAAATAAAAGTGCAGGGCGACGCCCGGTTGAATGTAGGCGTTGACCCCGGTGGCAGCGTAGTTCTTGCAGGAACCTACGAACTTGATAATGGGTATTATGATTTACACTACCAGTTTTTAGAACGCAAATTTAAACTGATAAAAGGAAGCACTATTATCTTTGGCGGCACGCCCCAAAACGCACAGGTAAATATTATTGCTGAGTATGTAGTAAATACTTCTGCAAAAGATTTATTAAGCAACGAAGTTGGAAATATCAGCCCCACATTAAATAATTCATTCAACCAAAAATTACCTTTTAAAGTAGTGCTGTATTTAACCGGCGTGATAAGCCAGCCAACAATAAATTTTAATATACAAATGCCGGAGCAAAGCAGCTTGCTTACCAACGAACTTAAAAATACGATAGAGAATAAACTGGCACAATTGCGTGCCGATCCTGCGGCTACAAACAAGCAGGTTTTTTCATTGCTGTTGCTTAATAGATTTGTAAGCGAGCAAAGCAGTGATTTTTTTAAAGGAAATGGCGCCGATTTTACTGACCTGGCCCGCCAAAGCGTAAGTCAGTTTTTGTCTTCGGCTTTAAATGAAATTGCCGGCGATTTATTTAAAGGCATTGATGTAGATCTTAATTTAAATGCTTACAATGATTTTACCAACGGCGGTAATCAGCAACGTACCGATCTTAATATTGCAGTAAGCAAATCTTTTTTAGATGACCGGCTTACCGTAAGTGTAGGGCAGAATTTTGGCCTGCAGGGGCAGGATGCAGCGGCTAAGGCAGCAGGGGCTAATACTGGTTTTAAACCCGATGTTACTATTGGTTACAAACTTACCAGGGATGGTAAATATTTATTAAGAGCATACACCAAAAATCAATTTGAAGTGGTACTGGATGGTTATGTAGTAGAAACCGGTGTGGCATTTTTAGTAACGATGGACTACGAAAAATTCAGAGAATTATTCAGAAGAAAAAAGTAAACAGATAAATGAAAAAATATTTCTTCCTGTATGTGATGTTAGTGCTGCTGGTATCTTCCTGCAGCGTAAGAAGATTTTTGCCGGCCGGCGAAAAATTATATCGGGGCCCTTCTTTTCTGGTATCAAAAAATCCTGAAACAAAAAATACTACCGGCCAGTTGAAGGATATGCTTATGCTGGCAGCGAGGCCAAGGCCCAATAAATTTCTTTTGGGCCAGCCCTATAAAGTATGGTTATGGTATGTAATAGGCCAGCCGAAAAGAGAAAAAGGTTTCAGGGCTTTTTTAAGAAATAAAATTGCAGAACCACCTGTATTAAGCAGCCGGATAAATGCAAAAAATACAGCAGAAAATATGCAATCCCTGATGGAAAACCTTGGCTACTTTCATACCACGGTACAGGGAGATACTGCCAGCACAGGTTATTTTATAAAAACAATTTATACTGCCCAGGTGCAGCCCCAATATAAATTAAGAAAAGTAGAATGGGTGAGTGACAGTTCTGCATTATTAAAATTAACAGAAGCAGATTCAAAACGCCGGGGCCTTTTAAAACCAGGGAATGCTTACCGGCTTAGCGATATTACATCAGAGAGAGACCGGCTTGATCTTTATTTAAAAACCAAAGGATATTATTATTTCAATCCGGATTATTTAATGGCTTATGCTGACAGCACGGTTGGCGAACGCAAAGTAGATCTGTTATTGAATATTAAAAAAATTACCCCCGATGAGGCAAGACATCCTTACCGCATTAACAAAATAATTGTATTTCCTAATTACTCGGTAGCAACAGCACAATTGGATACCAGTAAAAACGGGTTGGAATTGTATGATGGATTATTAATAAAAGATTCTTTAAAAAAATTCAGAAGCAGGCTGTTTGCACAAACAATAACTTACCGCCCCGGTAATGTTTACAACAGCCGTTCTCAAAATACCACGCTTAACCGGTTAATAAATCTTGGTGCATTTAAATTTGTAAAAAACAGGTTTGAAGCCGTAAAGGATTCCACTAAAAAGGATACATCGCACCTGCTGAATGTATATTATTACCTTACTCCGGCAAAGAAAAAATCTATACAGGCAGAAATAGACGGATTTAAAAAAGAAAATAATTATACCGGTTCGCAGGTAAGTGTAAACTGGAAAAACCGAAATACTTTTCGTGGGGCCGAGCAACTGGGAGTAAAGGTTTATGGGGGTTTTGAAAGGGCAAAATCTGATTCGGTAAAAAATAATAATTTCAGGCTTGGCGGCGAGTTATCTTTAAAAGTACCGAGGTATGTAATTCCCTTTTTACACATAAAAGAAAATTATTTTTATCCTCCAAATACCAACCTGCTGCTGGGTTACGAGTGGTTCAGAAGAGATTTATATTATACCAAAAACCTCTTCAGGCTGCAATATGAATTTACCTGGAAAACTAATATACAAAACCAATTTACTTTTGCACCACTTGCATTAAGTTATCTAAAGGCAACAAATATTACCGATAGTTTTTTAAGGCAGGCTTCAAAAGATCCTTCCTTATTATTAAATGTTTACTCCGAAGCCGTATTAGGTTCTTTCTTTTCATACACGTATAATTCCGGATTTAGATCCCGGAAAAATAAATGGTATTTTAATTCCGGTATTGATCTTTCCGGCAATTTAGCAGGCCTGATTACTGGTGCAAAACGATTTCGTGAAAAAACAATTTTTGGAACTCCCTTTGCACAATATGCAAAGTTTGATGCTGATCTTCATTACACCCGTAAGCTGCCAGGAAATTACGACTGGGCCAACAGGGTATCATTCGGTATTGGCCTGCCTTACCACAATTCCAAAGTGCTGCCGTTTACAAAATTATATACCATTGGCGGGGCCAGTTCTATAAGAGGTTTCCGGTCGTTAAGTTTAGGCCCGGGTACCTATAAACCTACCGCAGAAGATCAAAATTTTTTCCAGATAATTGGTGGCGATTTTAAACTCCTCGCCAATACAGAATTGCGCATTCCGTTTACAAAACAATTAAGTGGTGCTGTGTTTATTGATGCCGGAAATATCTGGACTAAAGACACCATTTTGTTTGGGCCACGGGGACAGTTTACTAAAAGTTTTTATAAAGAATTGGCTGTTGCTTCGGGCTTGGGTGTTCGTTTTGATGCGACTGTACTTTTAGTAAGATTAGATGTTGGAATTCCTTTACGCAAACCTTACTTGCCAGATGGGCAGCGCTGGGTATTAAATAAAATAGACTTTGGCAGCAGGGCATGGAGAAGAGAAAACCTTATTCTGAATATTGCGATAGGCTTACCTTTTTAATTTTTTATTTTGAAAAAATCTATAAAATTAATTTTGATTTTTCTTGCAGTTGCAATAGCCGGTGGGCTTATATGGTGGCAATTAAATAAAAAGAGAATTGTACACCATCAGATTGAAAAAGCTGTTGCAAAAGGAACAGACAGCACTTACTATGTTCATTACGACAGCAGCCGTATAAATGCCGTGGCGGGCAATGCTGTATTTTATAATGTTGTACTGCAGTCAGATTCGCTGCAGCAGGAATTATATGCTGATGATACCTCCAAGGTGCCAGCCAGTATTTTTAATGTGCATATAGAGCGCATTACTATTCTCGGCGCAAACATTCCTTCATTTTTACAAAAGAATACAATAGAAGCAAATAATATAGAAATCTTGAGACCTGTTGTTACCATTATAAACACGGGTAAGGATGAACCTGTAAAATTAACTGCGGCAGACACGCTTGCTTTGTACAAAAAGATTATTGGTAGATTTAACAGCATAAAGGCCGGACAGATAAAAATAATTGATGGCACCATTGCTTTTGCAAGAGGAAAAAAAAGCCCGCATACTACCTTGCAGGGCGTAAACCTTGATCTTAAAAACTTTAAAATAGACAGCAGCAGAAACTATGATAACCTTATCAGCTATTTTGTAAAAGATTTGATAGCAACTGTGAAAAGTGTGAATGTAAAAAATGAAAAAAAAGAGAGGCTTTTTAGTTTTGAAGGATTAGAATATAATGCCCCCGGCAGGTTTATAAAACTTACCCGTTTTACACAAAGAACGCTGGCACAAAACAGGCTGATGATAGACCTGCGCAATACAAGAGTAGCAGGCATATCCACCAATGCTTTTATTTTCAACAACCTGTTAAAAGCTGATTCGCTAACTACAGATGGCGGTATGCTTGCCCTTTACAAAAGCCAAAAAAAGGCAAATGTCACGGAAATTATAGAAATAGATAATGATTTTTTTGATGAGGCGTTCGTAAAAAATATCCACCTCGGAAGCACTGATTTTTTATTGTACAATAAAGCGGATAAAAAGGCTAAGCCGCTGCAATTAAAAAATTTTAAATTCAATGCGTCTGATATAGACAGCATATATTCCGGAACCAATATTATGCGGCTGGTAGGAAACAGTAACTGGAACCTTTCGGCAGATGGTATCTCTTTTATTACTGAAGATAAAATTTATAAAATAGCTATAGGCCCGTTTTTGCTGGACAATGCCCACTCAGTAGTTGCTGCAAAATACGTTAGTGTAACACCGACCGTTTCTCAGGAAAAATTTGTAAAGTCGCTGAAATTTCAAAAGGACCTGTACAATATTCGTTTTAATAACATAAAGCTCACGGGGGCAGATGTTAGAAAATTAGTTACAGATAAAATGATCATTGCAGAAGAGCTTTCTTTTCAGCCTTTGATAAATATATTTAACGACAGAACCGTAATGCCCGATACGGCAAGCCAAATAGGGCAGTACCCACAGCAGGATTTACAGAAAATGAAAACAGCAATTTACATAAAAAAAGTAAGGGCCAATAACGGTTTTGTACTTTATAAAGAAAGGGGCGCCCTCTCTAAAAAAACGGGTGATGTTAGCTTTAATAATATAAATGCAACCCTTACTAATCTAACAAATATTGATAGTTACAAAAAAAAGAATGCCATGATGGTGATGACGGCAAAATGCAAATTTTTAAACATGGCAGATCTTTCATCCGAATGGAAAATGGCCTTAAATTCCCCCAACGGTTCATTTAACATTACCGGAAATGTTAGCGCATTCAATGGTACACAACTTAATCCCATTATAGAACCGTTGGGTATGGGTTCTATTAAAAAAGGGAATATACAGAGCTTTATATTTACATTGGCCGGAGATGATTTAAAAGCACAGGGCAGTGCTGTATTACTGTATGATGACTTAAAAATAAAGTTGCTTAAAAATACCGGCGACAGTAATAACCTGAAGAAAAAAGGGGTAACAAGTTTTGTTGCAAATATTTTAATTAAGGATAAAAATCCTTCTGCCGGTGTTACAAGAAAAGGGAAAATAGCATTCGGCAGATCCGTAACAAAATCATTCTTTAACCTGGTATGGAAAAGTATTTTTGCCGGTGCAAAAAAATCTATACTGTAAAATAATTTTTCATTATAATACTGTTACCAGTGCACTCCAGCCTGTTTGATGAGAAGCGCCCAGCCCCATGCCATTATCTCCATGAAAATATTCATGAAATAAAATCAGGTCTGCATTTTCGTTTTTATAAAACCAGTTATAGTTACCAAATACCGGCCTGTTTTGCTGTGCATCTTTTTTAAAAATATTTAATAATTTGCGGGTAAGCTCATCAGCAATTTGCTGAAGGTTTAAAAAATTACCGGAGCCTTTTGGATATTCTGCTTTAAGAGAATCTCCATAAAAGCTGCCGTATTTTTTTAGTGCTTTTATAAAAAGATAATTTATGGGCATCCATACCGGGCCACGCCAGTTGGAGTTTCCGCCAAATAAACCCGAAGTAGAATTTGCAGGATCGTAGTGAATAGTATAATCAGTGCCATCAAGATTTAAGGAATAAGGATTTTGCAGATAATATTTTGATACAGATCTTATTCCTCCGTCTGATAAAAATTCTGCCTCATCTAAAAAACGATGCAGTATTAAAATTAATTTGTCTTTATGAACAAGGGATAATAATATATTATCAGCATCACCTGTTTCTTCGCTGGGCAAATATTTATTATTTAAAATACGATAGTTTTTAAACCATTCCATGCGCTTTTTAAAATCGGTTAGTTTTTGCAAATTGTTTCTGTTGATAACAGAAACTGCAAACAGCGGTATAAGGCCGATGATAGACCTCACTTTTAAAGGAAACGGCTGGCTGCCTGTTACGGCAAGTACATCATAGAAAAAATTATCTTCTTCATTCCATAAACCCATTTCGTTTAATGCCGCAGCAATTATTACAAAATGTTCGTAAAATTTAGTGGCAGCATCTTCAAAAGAAATATCATTCATGGCAATTTCCAGGGCTATATCCATCATGTTTAAAGCATACATTCCCATCCAGCTTGTGCCATCTGTCTGCTCTAAAATAACCCCGTTATTCAATGGAATATTCCGGTTAAAGAGCCCAATATTATCCAGCCCTAAAAAGCCTCCTTCAAAAATATTATTTCCGTTGGCATCCTTGCGGTTTACCCACCAGGTAAAATTGATGATGAGCTTTTGAAATATTTTTTTAAGAAAATTAATATCTCCCTTCCCGCAATTTTCTTTCTCTATACGATAAACTTCCAAAGCTGCAAAAGCATGTACCGGCGGATTTACATCTCCAAAGTCCCATTCATAAGCAGGCAATTGACCTTCGGGATTCATGTACCACTCCCGCATTAAAATCAGTAATTGATTTTTTGAAAATACCGGGTCTATCTCCGCCATAGCAATAGCATGAAAAGCCGCATCCCATGCTGCATACCAGGGATATTCCCATTTATCGGGCATAGAAATAATATCCTGATTTTTCAACGTTTTCCATAGATGATTTCTATTCTTTAACCGTTCTGCAGAAACCGGTTTAATGCCATCGCCTTCATTCAGCCAGCGTTCTATATCAAAATGATAATATTGTTTGCTCCATAAAAGCCCTGCAAAGGCAAGCCGTTTTATTGCTGCAGTTTCGGCATCAGGATTATCAATTATAGTTTCATAAAATTCATCTGCCTCTTTTTTTCGCTGCTCAAATATTGTTTCAAAATTATTTTCAAATGGGGTAACAGTTTCTTTATTTGTAAGCCTGAGAAATATTGTTTTCGATTCTCCTGCTGCTATACTTATTTTGTAAACCGGCGAAAACTTTGTTCCTTGTTTTTTATTTTGCAGTGCAGTTGTATTTTTGTTTTCTATTAGGGCATCCTGAAAAGCATCTTTTACAAAACCGGTTTTATTGGGTGTGTCAAATAGTTTTTCAAAATTGGTTTCATTTTCCGTAAACCAAACTTCATCTGGTTTTTGAAAATATAAAATATAATCTCCCGTTCTTTCGTGTGCAATGTTTACGGAGGCTTCGTTCCTGAATGTTATTGATGGCTTTGTTTTAAAGCTGTCATACTGCCAGCGGTTATAAAACCAAAGGGTAGGTAATACCGTAATGGGCGCAGCCTCTGAAGCCCGGTTTACAATTTCTATTTTTATAAAAATATCTTCGCCATCCTGCTTTGCATATTCCACAAAAACATCAAAATATTTATTGTCTTTAAAAGCGCCGGTATCTAAAATTTCAAATTCTGCATCTTGTTTTGTACGTGCTTTATTTTTTTCTATTAATTCATGATACGGAAAAGCAGCCTGCGGGTATTTGTACAGATATTTCATGTAATAATGCGTGGGCAAATTATCCAGGTGATAATATAATTCTTTTACATCTTCGCCATGATTGCCTTCCTGGTTGGCCAGGCCAAAGAGCCGCTCTTTTAAAATGGGGTCTTTACCGTTCCATAATGCCACGGCAAAACAAATGTTCTGCATATAATCACAAATACCCGCAATACCATCTTCGCCCCACATGTAGGCACGGCTTCTGGCATCATCATGCGGAAAATAAGACCACGCATCACCGTTATCACTGTAATCTTCCCGTACGGTTCCCCATTGCCTTTCACTTAAATAAGAGCCCCATTTTTCCAGCGGAACTTCTTTTGCTGCATTTTCATCCAGCCTTTGCTGCTCCGCAGATTTATTTTTATTCATATAATTTTATTGATGAATACTCCGGAATAATTTACTCAATTTACAACAACATTTGTTTCTGGATTGTTATTGCAAACAATGGGTTTTAGTTATTGAATATTTTGTAATAGATTTACTATTCTCAATTATTGTTTCAATTTTTTTTATGGAAGAATCATCTGATAAAATACTGGCAATAGATATTGGCGGATCGCATATTAAAGCCACCATTTTAGATACACAGGGCAAGCAATTGATGGATTATGAAAAATTAGATACGCCTGTTCCTGCCAGCCCGGAAAGTGTATTAACTACTATTAAAATGTTGGTAAAAGATTTTATGGCTTATGATAAAATTGCTGTTGGCTTTCCGGGATATGTAAAGGAAGGTGTAGTTTATACAGCGCCAAACCTGGATGCAAAAAACTGGAATAAAATTCCTTTTGCAAAAACATTAGAAGATGCATTGGGAAAACCGGCAAGAGTAATTAATGATGCCGATATGCAGGGCCTGGGGGTTGTAAGCGGCAGGGGATTAGAAATGATGGTAACACTGGGAACCGGCTTTGGTACTGCTTTTTTAAAGAACGGCATCTTGCTGCCACACCTGGAGATGGCACATCATCCCGTTAGCGGAAAAAAAACCTATGATGAATATATAGGAGAAAAAGCACTGCAAAAAATTGGCGATAAAAGATGGAATAAAAGACTGGCTAAAATTATCGGTATTTTAAAAACGGTTTTTAATTACGATACACTATATCTTGGCGGCGGTAATGCTACAAAAGTAAATTTTAAATTAGAGAACAATATAAAAATTGTAAGCAATATAGATGGCATACACGGCGGTGCAAAATTATGGACAGCCGAAAATTAAAAATAATGGTCCTTTACAGTAATTTGTTATTAAATATTTTTTTAACATCTTTCCAGGGCATACCAGATTACAAAGAAAATAATTACCGTGCTTAAGCAACCGCCGCCTAATTTTTTTGCACCATATCCTGCTATTAATCCTCTTACTAATTTATTCATGTTTATATTTAAGAATGTAAATATAGAAAATTGTGCCACTTTATTTATAGAGAACTAAAAATGATAAATGGCATAAATAATGCTGAGATTAATACTACTTTTATAAAACATTCTTTTTTAAAAATCACTTAAAAAATAAATTATGAAAAAGTTATTAGGCGCCGCATTTTTTGCGGCCACATTAATGACCGGCCTGCAGGCAACAGCCCAGAAAAAAATGGATGCAAAACCGCCGGAAGATAAAAGTAAAAGGCCCAGCCCGCCTGCAAAAATTACTGAAAAAATTAAGAGTGGCGCTACTGTAAGTATTGATTACAGCCAGCCATCAGTAAAAGGAAGAACAATTGGCAAAGACCTGGAGCCAATGGAAGGTAAGGTATGGCGTACCGGTGCTAATGAGGCAACCACTTTTGAAACTGATAAGGCTATAACCGTTAATGGTGCAAAATTACCTGCGGGTAAATATGCTTTATTTACCATTTTTACCGGTGCCGATGTAACCCTGATATTTAATAAAACAGCTAACCAATGGGGTGCATTTGGATACAAAGAAGCAGATGATCAATTGCGGGTAAAGGCTAAAGCAACCAATGAAACCTCCTCAACAGAAAAAATGACTTTTAAAATAAGCGATGCCGGTATGGTGTCTTTATGGTGGGGGAATAAAAAAGTAGAATTTATGGTGATGTAAGTCTCCTCCTTTTAAAAAAATTAAAACAGGCTTCAAAATTTGAAGCCTGTTTTTTTTGTTCAGATATTTCGGTCTCCTTCTCTTTAGGGGTTGGGGTTAAGCCGCCGGTATAAATTTCATGGAAATAGAATTTACACAATGCCTGGTATCTTTTTTAGTGAACTGCTCGCCTTTAAATACATGACCCAGGTGTGCATCGCAATTGGCACATACAATTTCTATTCTGCTGCCATCGGCATCGGGTAAATGTTTTACTGCACCGGCAATTTCATCATCAAAACTTGGCCAGCCGCAGCGGCTCTCAAATTTATCTTCTGAGCGGTATAGCGGCGTATTGCATTGCCTGCATACATAAGTGCCGGTTTGTTTGTTATTATTATATTCTCCGGTAAATGGCCTTTCGGTGCCTTTATGCAGAATAACATTTTCTTCTTCGGTTGTTAATTTATTTAATTCCATTTTTATTTATTTTTTGTAAATAAAAGTTACAAATATTGTGCAAATAAAAAATGCAGTGTTATTCTGTCATAACACTGCATTAAATTATTAAAAAGTTTAGATCGGTAAAATACTTCAATGGGTAAATGCCGATTGAAATAATACTGCCCGGCCTGTTAGCCCTGATTGAAGCGTAAAGCCCGGAACCACGCCCCTGGCGTGGTGAGGACTTGTAGCGAAAAGCAGGACCGAAGCTGATTTTTGGGCTGTAGTCCGGCTTCAAAAAAAATAAAAAGATATTTTTAATGCGCCCTGTTACCAAAGTTTCTTGGCTTCTCGGTTCCAAATCTTCTTTGTGGCTGATTGCCGCCGCCATTCCGTTGGCCAAAACTTCTTTGCGGCCTTTGCTGTGGCGCTGGTCTTTTTGTAAAGCCAGTAAAAGTTGTGTGATAAGGATGATTTTGCTCTACCGGTATTTGCTTGCCAATAAGTTTATGAATGTCCCGCAGTTCTGCTGTTTCTTCTGCATCGCAAAAAGAAAAAGAAGTACCGCTTAACCCCGCCCGGCCTGTACGGCCAATACGGTGCACATAGGTTTCGGGTACATTGGGTAGCTCATAATTAATAACATGGGTAAGCTCATCCACATCAATACCACGGGCTGCAATATCTGTTGCCACCAATATTCTGGTTTCCCTGTTTTTAAAATTGCTTAATGCTCTTTGCCTGGCATTCTGCGATTTGTTTCCGTGAATGGCTTCTGCTTTAATGCCTATCCGCACCAGGTCTTTTACCACTTTATCGGCGCCATGTTTTGTACGGGTAAAAACCAGAGCCGTTTCAATAGTTTTATCTGCAAGTATATAAGCCAGTAAAGATTTTTTATTTTCTTTTTCTACATAATATAATGACTGCTCAATGGTATCGGCGGTAGAGGAAACCGCGGCTACTTCTACCTTTACGGGATTATTTAAAATACTGTTTGCCAGTGATTGTATTTCTGCGGGCATGGTAGCAGAGAAAAATAAGGTTTGCCGCTTTGCCGGAATTTTAGTGATGATGCGTTTTACATCATGTACAAAACCCATATCAAGCATACGGTCTGCTTCATCTAAAACAAATATTTCTACATCTTTTAAATGAATATATCCCTGGCTTATCAGGTCTAATAAACGGCCTGGTGTAGCTACCAGAATATCAACGCCTCTTTTAAGCGCTTCTACCTGTGGGCCCTGGTTTACGCCGCCAAAAACAACTAAGTTTTTCAGGCGGAGATTTTTACCATAAGCATTAAAGCTTTCCTGTATTTGTATCGCCAGTTCCCTGGTGGGGGTAAGTATCAGTGCCCTGATGGGGCGCTGGCCACGGCTTTCCATGGTAGTTGGTTTTGCTAATAACTGCAGCATAGGTATAGCGAATGCTGCGGTTTTTCCTGTACCGGTTTGGGCACAGCCCAGCAGATCTTTACCTTGCGAAATATGCGGTATGGCTTGTTGCTGAATGGGTGTAGGTTTGGTGTAACCTTCGTCAGTAAGCGCATCTAAAATGGGCTTAATGATGTTTAAGTCTGTAAATAACAATGGTTGTTTTTTTTAAAATGAGTGCGGAAATGAAGGGTTTAATTTCATCATCAAAAACGAGACGCTCTTGTGAGCATATTATTGGGGAGTGATAATCTACAATAAACTGGCTTGTAATGCCGCTAAATAAATGAACTGCCGCAAAGATAGGATAATTTTTTTAGTGCGTATGCTTAATGGTTATGTTATAGGTTTTTTGAAGAAGCTCAACTTAGTTTTTCAAATGGCATTGGTCCCGCTATCGCTGCAAGTACGGCACAGGCCATACGCAAATCCTCACCGGGCTTTCCGCTTCTATCGGGGCTAAAGGTTCAGCGGTAAAATTTTAAAGGAGCATTTATACTTTGCAATTTGTATTTTTAATAACGGCTGCTTAAACTATTAAACAATATTATTTAAGTTTGAGAAAAATTATTATCATGACAAAGAAACTAAACATCGCAATTTCGTTTTTAATTTTATTGCTGGCTTCCTGCACTGCTACAGCAACAAACGACCCTGCTTATATGCGCCCCACTTACATTGCACCTGGCGTTGGGTTGGGAACAATTATCGCAGTTGTAATTTCGTGGAGCAGAAATAAATCTATTCTCTGGGCCATTATACATGGCATACTCGGATGGCTGTATATTATCTATGCCATATTGGTGAAGAAACACGATTAATTATTTCTGCAACCATTTTTAAAAAGCTACCGTTATTTATAATAGTAATTTTATTAAAAAAATTTAATCTGTTGTTCATAAAGCGGTTGTTGCAGAAACGTACAGAAACAATTTAAAAGGGAGAACGCCATTCTGTAGCGCTAAATACTTCATTCATTTATCACTTGGTGCGTTAGCTGAATCATTTTGAAATTCAATACCATATTTGGTTTCAAAAAAATTGTCAAGCACAACTTTATCTTGTTCGTTAATCACAAATTTTATTTCGTCTTTATCTAAATTGCAAATACCAAAATTTCTTATATAGTTACTGCTAAATGAAAAATATCCTGAAGTATAGGGCTTACTTGAGTTCTGAATATAAAACCAAAATAGCCTTGACTCCATTATTTTTTTTATAACCAATAATTCATTTCTTGATTGTCCAAGTAATGCCAGGCCATTATAAAATAATAAGTTTTCATCTGAGTTAATTATATAATTGGGGACTTTAGCTGCAAGATGTGGAAAGAAGAGTTTATGCTTCATTTTTTCTAATGACTGAGTTCTGCCAAAAGCAAACCAACTTTCATAATCCCCGTCGCCATTATCTCTGGCTGCAAGAATACTTTTCTTATTCTCTAAATAGCTATATGCTTTTGGGAAATTTTTTTTCAGATAGGTTTCCTTTAAAAGCTGAGGTTTTATTCCATCATCATACGGGAAAATTACTTTTTCCTTCAGTTTAGAAAAACTATCAGTTGTATTTAATTTATTAGAATTCAATATATCTCTGCAAATTCCCTTTTCTATAGGGTAGACACTTCCATTTTGTAGATAATAAAATTCATTA
>JANLQE010000044.1:0-4838 GCA_031367625.1 Bacteroidota bacterium | reverse complement strand
GTGACATTTTGTATGCAGATTTTTATACCGACCTGGTGGCCATGGATATCAGTAATCCATTAAATGTATCGGTAACTAAATTTGTAAACGGTGTTTTTCCTGAACGTTTTTATTATGGCTTTAATGTAGATTCTACTAAAGTGGTTTATGACTGGGTTAAAAAAACTGAAACTGCAGCAGTTGATTGTAATGATGGGTACATCAGACCTTTCAGGGGAGGCGGTGTATTATTTAATACTGCAGATGCAGGTTTTCTTTCATTAAAATCCAGCGCTTCTCCCGTGGGCATAAGCGGTTCTTTAGCAAGATTTGCTTTGCTTAATGATTATATGTATTCGGTGTCCAACGATTCTTTACGTGTTGTAAATGTTTCATCAAATGCAAATCCTTTTATTGTAAATGCCATCAATTTAGGATGGGGAATTGAAACGGTATTTCCTTTTAAAGACAAATTATTTATTGGGTCAAATACGGGTATGTTTATTTACGGTGTACAAAATCCGGTTAATCCTGTAAAGCTGGGATCTTTTAACCATGTGCGTACCTGCGACCCTGTAATTGCCGATGATAATTTTGCTTATGTTACCTTACACTCTGGTACAAGATGTACGGGATTTACTAACCAGTTAGATGTTTTAAATATCACCAATATACAATCGCCGCAGTTAGTTAAATCTTACCCTTTAACCAGCCCCAGGGGTTTAAGTAAAGATGGCAGCCTTTTATTTATTTGTGATGGAGATGATGGCTTAAAAGTTTTTAATGCAACCAACCCCAATTCAATTTCGTTGGTAAAACAATTTGTACTTTCCGGGGCCAATGATGTGATAGCGTATAACAATATTGCCTTGGTAGTTGCAAAAGACGGGTTGTATCAATACAATTATTCCATAGCAGCAGATATAAAATTAATTTCAAAAATTGCCGTGCAAAATTAAGAGGATGAAATATTTATTTATAACAGTATTGTTTTTTGCCTACAACTTAAAAACTGCTGCACAAAAAAAAAGTGCAGCAATTTTTAATTCTTATAATTCGGTTGGTTTTGTTGCTGGCGCATTGCCTGTTGCATTTGCAGCACAAACTGAAAATGGTATTATCTATAAAAATTGGTTTGCGGGTGCAGGTTTAGCCATCGATCTGTATTATAAAGAAACGCTGCCAATATTTGCGGCCGTAAAAAAAGATTTTCCTTTTAAAGCTAACAGCTTTTTTTTGTATGTAAATGCCGGAAAAAATATTGTAGCAAAGAATAAAAAAATAGTAGGTACGTTTTCAACTATTGAAACACAAGGAGGATTTTATGCTGATGCCGGAGTTGGATATAAACTAAAAATAGCAAAAAAGGCCAGCATTTTTTTTAGTATCGGTAATACAGTAAAAAATATATTGCAGCATGAAACAGGCTTTACTTATGATTTTTTGGGGATGCCTGGTGTAATTGACACTTACAAGCAATATAAATTTAGCCGCATTTCTTTTAAAACAGGCTATCAATTTTAAGTTTGTATAAATTTTAAATTCCTTTTCACCCCTTCAAACTTACTCCGCTTTAATGGCGAATCTTTAAAAATAATTTTAAAATTTTCTTCGGTTAATTCTTCCCAGTCATTTTTAGTAAAATTTAAAATTTCAGGCAAAGGAGAAAAATTAATTTCATTGGTTGGTTTACTAAATCGGTTCCAGGGGCATACATCCTGGCATACATCACATCCAAAAAGCCAGTTATCAAATTTACCTTTCATGTTGCCGGGTATCAATGCATCTTTTAGCTCTATGGTAAAATAAGAAATACATTTACTTCCATCTATAACTTTATCCGGCAATATGGCTTCTGTAGGGCAATCATCAATACACCTGGTGCAGTTGCCACAATAATCTTTTGCATATTCATCATCATAATCCAGCACTGTATCTACAATCAATGAAGCAATAAAAAAATAAGAGCCCTGTTGTTTATTAATCAGGTTTCCGTTTTTCCCTATCCATCCCAGGCCGGCTTTTTGTGCCCAGGTTCTTTCCAGTACCGGGGCGCTATCCACAAACCCACGGCCATTAATATCACCAATTCCTTTTTTTAATATTTTAAAAAAGGCGTTTAATTTTTCTCTCATCACACCATGATAATCTTCTCCGTAAGCATATTTTGCAACCTTGGGTATGTTCTCAGCCTGTATTTTTTCAGGAAAATAATTTAATAATAAAGTAATCACAGATTTTGCACCCGGCACTAACTTTGTCGGGTCTGTTCTCAGGTCAAAATAATTCTCCATGTAATGCATATTACCATGCATCCCTTTATTCAGCCAGGTTTCCAGCCTTTTGGCATCTTCATTTAAAAAAGCAGCTTTGGCAATACCACAAAATTCAAAACCAAGTTTTGTGGCGGCTTGTTTTATTAATAAAGTATGTTGCGATACTGAGTTCATTAATTATTATCCCTGTTTTCTAAATGAAGTTTATGAAAAAAACGGTGTACTACAGGTGCAATTAAAATACCAAAGGTTGATAAAAAAGTAATGCCGCTAAACAAAGCATAAACTGAGGCAAATACTTTGGCAGATTTAGTGAGGATTATATCTGCACCTATTATTGGCCCCATCCCGCTTAAAATCATTGAGGCATTTAAAAGACTGTCGTACCAATCAAATTCTGGTACAGTTAGTTTGTATCCAGTTACGCCAATTAAAAGGCTTATAAATAAAATCAGGGCTGCAAAAGCTGCATTTTTTCTAACCCTTTCGTAATAGACTTTAGCAGGGGCTAATTTTTGTTTTTTATTTTCGTACATGCTTTGTGCTTTACCTAAAATTACAAAAGCCCTGTTTATGATGCAGGGCTTTTATTTTTTTTGAGTTATTTTAAAAATTAATATCGTAACCAATTGTTCCAATTAATTCAATATAACCAAAGCCATGCGAAGCCCTGTTGCCTTTAAGTTGTGTGGTATTGGTCAATGCGTTTACATATCTTACATAGCCTGTTTTGCCGGTAAATTCAAAAAACAATTTCCTTGAAGGATAAATTCTTGCACCTGCTTCTGCACTGATATTATAACCCGCTACATGAAAACTATTATTCAGCCTGTCTCCACGCCAGGTAAAATCTGTACGGGGAATATTTATACCTGCACCAGCCTTACAGATAAGATTTATTAGGGGTCTGGCTTTTTTATAAGTTGTAAATAATGTTTTTTGCTGCACATAATTTATATGAAGCAAATTGCCGCCATCAGTATGCTCAAAATGTAAAAAAGTTGCCGGGTTTAAAATACTGTCAGCATTTACATTTACCCCGTCTATCTTTCCGGTTACATGCACAAGCTGGCCATCGGTTACCACATATTTTATATGGTCAAAATTTATTTCAATGGCTTTTGTATGTTGATTATTTAAGTAAAACCCAAACCGGTAATTATATTGGGGGATGGAGATCTGGCCCGGTACTTTTATTATAGCATCCAGATCGGGTTTATCACGTGCCTTTGCATTATGCAAAATAAAATCATTGCCATTTACCATTTTAAAATGGATGCTGCTGTTAGTGTACCACTCCGTATTATAACCCCATTGTACATACATCCCTTTAAATAATTTATCTTTTTTCTGTGAAAAAGAGAAAAGAGAGGCCAGGATTAAAACAAAAAGTATTAATATTTTCTTCATAAAAAACAGCTTCAATTAAGCAACAAAGCTACTGTATTGATAGCATTTTAATATTAATTGTTTGTTATAGCATCGCCTGTAAACCATTTAAATTCTATGTAATTTTCATTGCGGGCGCTGTAATTTTAATAGAAACTAAAAAGCACTGAAGTGTATAGTTTGCTATCATTTTACATAAAAAATTTTCAAATAATGCGGCAATTATTTTGCTGCTGCCTCACCTGATATATTAGCATGAAACCTTTGATAATGCAGTAATACAGGCAGTTTTTATTAAAAGGGTATGTCATAATTTCTTAATTATTTTTTGGATAAATATTTGCAACCATTGTTTAAATTAAACTATCTAATTACAGTATATGAACTTAAATAATTTTACCATAAAAGCTACAGAAGCAGTGCAACAGGCACAGCAGCTTGCCTTTAATAATAAAAACCCCAATATAGAAACAGAGCATTTATTAAAAGCATTGCTGGGTATGGAAGATTCTCCCATAGCTCACCTGTTAAAGAAAAATAATGTTACGGTAAATCTTGTAGAAAATAAACTGGAGGAGATTATAAAAAAATTACCCAGCACTTCTTCTGAGGCTGCACAAAACCTTGGCAGGGAGGCAAATAATGTTATTCTGCGTGCTGGTGCAGTTTTAAAATCTTTTGGAGATGAATTTGTTACACCCGAACATTTATTACTTGCGCTTGTGCAGGGCAATGATGCTTCTGCAAAATTATTGAAAGATGCAGGCCTTACAGAAAAAGGGTTGACAGCAGCCATTAAAGAGTTGCGGAAGGGGTCCACTATTTCTTCTCAAACCCAGGAGACCCAGTTTAATGCATTGAATAAATATGCCAAGAACTTAAATGAAATGGCAAGGGCAGGAAAATTAGATCCTGTAATAGGGCGGGATGAAGAGATAAGAAGGACGCTCCATATTTTATCAAGAAGAAGTAAGAACAACCCAATATTAGTAGGCGAACCTGGTGTGGGTAAAACCGCTATAGCCGAAGGTTTAGCCATGCGGATAGTAAATGGTGATGTGCCTGATAATTTAAAATCAAAAATTATTTATGCACTCGATATGGGTCAGCTGATAGCTGGCGCCAAGTATAAAGGAGAATTTGAAGAAAGATTAAAATCTGTAGTAAAAGAAGTTGGATCCAGTGACGGAGAAA
>JANLQE010000037.1:0-5431 GCA_031367625.1 Bacteroidota bacterium | reverse complement strand
AGTACATGAATCTGTACGCCCGGCTGGTTATCACTTGCAGTACTGAATGTTTCAGATTTTTTTGTAGGAATGGTGGTATTGCTTTCAATTAATTTTGTCATTACCCCACCCATGGTTTCTATACCAAGGCCAAGCGGTGTAACATCCAGCAACAGTACATCTTTTACTTCGCCGGTAAGTACTGCACCCTGTATAGCGGCTCCTATTGCTACTACCTCATCAGGGTTTACTCCTTTATTTGGTTTTTTGCCAAAGAATTTTTCTACAATTTCCTGCACTTTAGGAATACGGGTACTACCACCTACCAATATTACTTCATCTATTTGCGAAGTGCTGATGCCTGCATCTTTTAGTGCCTGCTCACATGGTTTTAAACAACGGTCAAATAATTTATCTGCCAGTGATTCAAATTTTGCACGGGTTAATTTTTTTACCAAATGCTTAGGCACACCGTCCACTGCTGTTACATACGGAAGGTTTATTTCTGTTTCTGTAGAAGAAGATAATTCCACTTTTGCTTTTTCTGATGCTTCTTTTAAACGTTGCAATGCCATCGGATCTTTACGCAGGTCAATAGCTTCATCTGCTTTAAATTCATCTGCCAGCCAGTCCATAATTACTTTATCAAAATCATCGCCACCCAAATGCGTATCACCATTCGTTGATTTTACTTCAAACACACCATCCCCTAATTCTAAAACAGAGATATCAAACGTACCACCACCCAGATCAAACACAGCAATTTTTTCGTCTTTACCTTTTTTATCAAGGCCATAAGCGAGGGCTGCGGCGGTTGGTTCATTTACTATGCGGCGTACATTGAGGCCTGCAATTTCGCCGGCTTCTTTTGTTGCCTGGCGTTGTGAATCATTAAAATAAGCCGGTACAGTAATAACCGCTTCTGTTACTTCCTGGCCAAGATAATCTTCGGCTGTTTTTTTCATTTTTTGCAACACCATCGCACTTATTTCCTGGGGTGTAAACAACCTGCCATCTATGTCAATACGAACCGTATTATTGTCACCCTTTACCACTTTATAACCCCAATGGCTGGTTTCTTCTGTTACCTCATCAAACCTGCGGCCCATAAAACGCTTAACACTGCTAATAGTATTTTGCGGATTGGTTATGGCCTGGCGTTTTGCAGGATCCCCAACTTTACGTTCCCCGTTTTTTAAAAAAGCTACAATGGAAGGTGTTGTACGGCGGCCTTCATCATTGGCAATTACTACGGGTTCGTTGCCTTCCATTACAGATACGCAACTGTTGGTTGTACCCAGATCTATTCCTATTATCTTTCCCATATATTTTATTGTTTTTTATTAATTGATAGTATAAGTGGATTGACAATCATTGTGCCAATGGAAAGGGTGTGCAAAAATGGCAGGGGAAGATAGAAACACGAATGAAGAAATAGAATCACTGATAACACAGATTAAATCCGCCCTTATCCGTTCGATCAGTCTTATCCGTGTATCTATCTTTAGAATTTAATTTTACAAAATCTGCTATATCCGTTTAATCCGTGTATCTATCATTCGCTCCAATCAATCAATGCTCCATTTATTCCAGTTCCGAAAACTCCGGATGTCCATCTTTTTTTACCCTGAAAGTAAAATGCCTTTGTGTTACATAACTGATAACAATCACAAGGCAGGTGGTAAGCACCTGGCTCATCATAGCATTCCAGTGAAAAATTTCCACCAGCAATTTCAGCATTCCGTAATTAATTATCAGGTTAAAAGTAAAAGAAAGAAAATAACGAAACAGTTGAATACGCCCCAGCAGGTACGAATCAATAAATACCACATACCGGTTTAAAAGGAAACCAATGACGAAGGTAATAATGGAGGAAAGAAACAACGCCGCAATATGGGGTTTAAAAGCAAAAAAAACAAAATCAAAAACCTGCTTTGCAAAAATATAATGATATCCGATATAATAAATGAGCAGCCCAAAAAGCGTATTACCGCCACCACATGCCCCATACCTGAAAGTTTGTATGGGCATTAATTTTTTAAACGGCGGATAAAAAAAATCCAGTGCTGTGGTGAGTTTTTGTTTCATTTTAAAATGTCCGCAAAACTAAAAAAAATGTTTTTGTACAAATAATACCGGCGTGTTGTCTGTAACCGTCCACGATAAAAATCTGGAACTCAACAGCTCTGCTGCCGGCATTATATCATTAGCCAATATAGTTATTTTAAAACCTTGTTGATATAAAAAAACCTGTTGTTACCAACAGGTTAACTTTATTAAACTATATTATTAAAGTACGTAACGGATTGCAAGGCCACCCCAGTTGCCATTGAAACCTGCGCCTTCACCAAATTCAAATGACGGCTGCCAGTCTAAGGAAAAATTGATTGGAGCGCTTTTTATTTTGTAATCCAGGCCAAGCACCCCATCCACACCAATAAAGGTACCGCCACCATAATATTTATTGCTGTAAAAACCAAGGTGAGCACCAGGGCCGATGTACCATTTAAGGCCGCCGGCATTTTGTATATCTCCGTGTATCTCATAAAGACCGGTGATACGTGTACCACGGTTCCAGAAATATCCAATGCCTTCTATTGCATTTTTATCGGTTACAAAATGTTTAATAGTTATTGCTCCGGGGTAAAATTTTACACCTATGGCAGTTTTATAATCCTGCGAGCCTATATTACTTTGTGCAGATGCAGTTCCCAATCCTATCGTTACAATAATTGCTGCTGTTAATAAATTCTTTTTCATGTTGTTATTAATTTTTGGTTCAAGGTTTAAAGTTCATTGCATGTTGATAAAAATCATGCCAAATAATTGTTAACTATATAATTCTTCACGCAATACTTTTGTTTTTTCATCGGCCAGATATTCATCATAAGTCATCAGTTTATCAATCATTCCTTTTGGTGTAATTTCTATAATACGGTTAGCTACCGTTTGCATAAACTGGTGATCATGCGTGGTAAATAAAACCGTACCGGGAAAACTTATCATACTATCATTAAAAGCAATGATGCTTTCCAGGTCCAGGTGGTTTGTTGGTTCATCCAATATTAATAAGTTGGGGTTTTGAATCATCATTTTACTGAGCATGCAACGTACTTTTTCGCCACCACTAAGCACCGATGTTTTCTTTAAAATCTCATCGCCGCTAAACAACATTTTACCCAAAAAACCACGCAGAAAATCTTCATCTACATCCCTGGTGCCAGGCGGTACAAACTGACGAAGCCAATCCATTAAATTCAAATTATTGCCTTCAAAATATTCTGTGTTATCGTTGGGAAGATAAGCCGTAGTAATGGTTGTGCCCCATTCGTACCTGCCTGTATCTGCCGGCATTCTGCCATTGATCACTTCAAAAAAAGTAGTGAGCGCTATCGGGTCACGGCTTAAGAAAGCAATCTTTTGGCCCTTGGCCAGATCAAAATTCAGCTTGCTGAAAATTGGTTTACCATCGGGTTTTTTCGACAGGTTTTCTACTTTCAAAATATCATTACCGGCTTCTCTTTCCTGTTTAAAAATAATGCCGGGGTATTTCCGGTTGCTCGCTGTAATATCTTCAAACACCAATTTATCAAGCGCCTTTTTACGGCTGGTAGCCTGCTTACTTTTACTGGCATTGGCGCTAAAGCGGGCAATAAATTCCAGCAGGTCTTTTTTCTTTTCTTCCTGCTTTTTATTTTTATCGGTTGCCTGCCGGGCGGCCAGTTGAGAGCTTTCGTACCAGAAAGTATAGTTGCCGGTATAAACTTTTATTTTACTTTTATCCACGTCGGCCACATGCGTACATACGGCATCTAAAAAGTGACGGTCATGGCTTACTACCAACACAATATTTTCGTAATCGGCCAAAAAATTTTCCAGCCAACTGATCGTTTCCACATCCAGGTTATTCGTCGGCTCATCTAATAATAAAATATCCGGGTTGCCAAATAAAGCCTGAGCCAGCAGCACTCTTACTTTAAGGTTTGCACTAATATCTTTCATCAGCATCTGATGCAATTCATCTTTTACGCCCAGCTCACTTAAAAAAGTGGCTGCATCACTTTCGGCTGTGTAGCCACCCATTTCACCAAATTTTTCTTCCAGTTCGCCGGCTTTAATTCCGTCTGCTTCGCTAAAATCTTCCTTTGCATAAATAGCATCCCGCTGGTGCATGGTATCCCACATTTTCTGGTGGCCCATCATCACGGTATTTATTACCGTCTGCTCATCAAACCCAAACTGGTTCTGGTTTAGCACGGCCATCCGTTCGCCGGGGGTAATATCCACGCTACCTTTATTAGGCTCAATTTCCCCACTTATTATTTTTAAGAAAGTAGATTTGCCTGCACCGTTTGCGCCAATTACACCGTAGCAGTTCCCCTTTACAAAATTGATGTTTACTTCATCAAACAACACCCGCTTGCCATAAGCCAGTGTTACGTTATTTACACTAATCATAATTTTAAAATGGGCGCAAAGGTAGGTTTTTAAAGTATCATTTTTAAAATGAAAATGGATTAATTATCCATGCATTATTTTTTGGGGCTGGCATCATTTTTCAAAGCCCGGCATTTGTTCTGGCTGCCCGCTGTAGCCCGCCCCGCAAAAGGCGGGGTCGGGGCTGCCGCTGCCATCCAGCAGCCGCCGGGCAATAGAACATCCTCCGGCAACTGGCCCCGAAGTTTATTGATAATTGAGCATTCCCCTGTTGACTTTATAGATCTGTTTTTGCGACATTTTATCCGCCATTAACCGCAGGCACAGGCGGCGGCGAAGAAGTATATTTTTTATTCTCGTTCGGCTGGTTAGAAACCACGCCCCGGCTTTCACGGGATGGAGTATGCGCTCTTTAATGGTTGGAAAGTTGCCAACAACGGCCGAAAAAACCGCTACACTTTTTAAGGCGTAACGGTTTTATGATTTTAATTTTAATCTATTTAATTCTTAAAGATTTTATTTAACAAACGGCGTAAACAATATAATAATCCAATAAGTAAAGTAGTCCAAAACAGTGCATTTATAAATAATAGCCCTAATGCTATATCTCCATCTTTTCTTAATAAGGCAAATGGATGATCTTGCAAAAACGACAATATTTTTAAATACCATGCTTTCTCCTCACCCCATGAAACCATGAAAGGGATGGAAAAGAAAAGTATTGTACACAAAAGCAAATAGATAATAACTGATGCAATAGATAATATGATTATTTTACTATTCTTCATATAATTATTTTACCCCTGCTTTTTTTAATTTATCTGTTAAAGCTTCTATTTTTTTCGCCCTTGTTGGTCGTCCAAACTTAATACATTTTCCCCCGCCGCCGTTGGTGTTCCTTCAATCCTCTACAACGCCGCCGTCTGGTCTCCCGACCAACGGGCTATATCAACTCAATAGCCGGCGAAATAGAATATTTTGATAACCGAATTTATGGAATATTTTTTGTTTTATA
>JANLQE010000155.1:0-9029 GCA_031367625.1 Bacteroidota bacterium | reverse complement strand
TGTTACTGGTAATTTGTGCAGCCGAAAAAAAGTTAAAACCACCAGCCTGCCTTTGCGGAGTTGCAATGCCATAGTCGCTGTAAATATCAATAAAAGAAGGATAAATAAATTTTCCTTTACAATCAATTACAATGGCATCAGCAGGTATGTTTACACTTGTACCCACCGCAATAATTTTTCCTTCTTTGATAAGCAGGGTTGCATTTTGCAAAGTGGTTTGTGCATCTTTTACAATACTTGCATTGGTAAATGCATAAGAGCCGGTTCGCTTATCTGCCACGCCATTTACGGGGTTTGTTTCCTGGCATAATGCAGTAATGCAACAGATGCAGGAGAATAAAAACAGCCACGCTGTTTTAAAATTTATCATAACAGTTAATTTTAATTTGATGATATCATTAATCTATAAACAAAAGCATTTTTAGGCATTTTGACAAACCGCCTGTCATATTTTATTTTCACGCAAAGGCGCAAAGAAAAAAATAAAAGATGCTGAGTTTTTTTCTGCGGCTTTTAGATCCTTTGCAGCTTTAAATTTTCAAGCAAAGACATAAAGAAAAAAACATAAGACATAGATTTTTTTGTGTTCTTGCAACTCTTTGCAGCTTTGGGCCTTTGCGTAAAACCTTTCTTTGGTATTAAAAGCCTGCATCAGCAATAATACCGAGCGACTGTTTAATTAAACCTTCCACAGCCTTGTTGCCATCTGTAGAAAATTCTTTTGCAATTCGGTTGGCCACAATAGCATTCAGGCTGATGCAGCGGTGCCCCAGCAATTTCCCCAATCCATAAATAGCAGAACTTTCCATTTCAAAATTGGCAATACGGTGTGCGCCAAAATTAAAATCAGTCAGCTTATCTATCAGGCCTTCATACGCCAGGCCCAGCCTCAGTATTCTTCCCTGCGGGCCGTAAAATCCAGGGCAGGCCACGGTTATAGCCTGATGATAACCTGTAGAAAAAAATGGTAATAAATCTTTACTGCCTTCGTAAATGTAAGGGATTATATTACCGGAGTTTAAATTGGTATGACTTTTAAAAGCATCAATAACCTCTTTTTCTGTTTCATTATTTTTGCTGTTGTAAAAGTGCATTACGTTATCAAAGCCGAGACCATGCGTGCCTGCCACATAACTATCTACCGGAATATCTTTTTGTAAAGAACCCGATGTACCAAAACGAAGAATATTTAAAGAAGTAAGTGTGGGGTTTATCGTTCTTGTTTCAAAATCTATATTTGCCAGCGCATCTATTTCATTCATGGCAATATCAATATTATCCGGCCCAATACCCGTGCTGATAACGCTGATTCTTTTTTTGCCGATATAACCGGTGTGGGTGATAAACTCCCGGTGCTGCCATTCAAATTCTATAGAATCAAAATATTTGCTTACTACTTTCACCCTGTCCGGATCGCCTACCAAAATAATAGTTTTGCCAATTTCTTCGGGCCTTGCGCCAATATGGTAGATAGCGCCACGTTTATCTAATATCAGTTCCGATTCGGCTATAGGTTGCATAGTTATTTTTATTTTTTGGTGAGGCTTTACTGATGATCACATTAATTTAAAGCTGCGATAATTTTTGAACCCCAAAAGGTATAACAATATTGGTAAGTACACTTACCGTTAAGAAAAAAAACATAAATTAAAGTAGAGCAATTTAATAAACTGAGTCAATGGCTTCTAACTATTTATAGAACCCCCATTTAAAAACAATTGTAGTAAATTTGACGGCTACAAAAAATGATATGACAGAAAAAATAATTTCTTACAAGCCCGACTTTACACTTTCTCCCAGAGTGGATCAGGTTGGGATAGAAGAAAGGGCAGCGAGGTTTACCAAAAGAAGTATTAAAAAAGAAACCAAAGTAAATGGGTTATTGCTGGCGCTGAACATGATTGACCTTACCACTTTGGAAGGAAAAGATTCTGAAGGGAAGGTGAAGCAATTGTGTTATAAAGCTATGCACCTGCTGGATATTTATGAAGGATTGCCCACTGTTGCAGCCATCTGCGTCTATCCATCAATGGTAAAAACGGCAAAAACTGCGCTGGGAAATTCTGGGGTAAAAGTAGCTTCGGTAGCTACCGGTTTTCCCAGTGGCCAGGCACCTCACAATGTAAAAATAAGCGATACAAAATTTGCGGTACAGCAGGGTGCAGATGAAATAGATATGGTTATCAGCCGGGGAAAATTTTTAGAAGGAGAATATAATTATGTGTTTGATGAAATAGCTTCTATTAAAGAAGCTTGTGGCACTGCCCGGCTGAAAGTGATTTTAGAAACAGGCGAACTGGTAACATTTGATAAGGTTCGAAAAGCAAGCGATATAGCCATGTATGCCGGGGCAGATTTTATAAAAACATCTACGGGAAAAATAAGCCCCGCAGCCACTATGCCGGTAACGCTGGTGATGCTTGAAGCCATCCGTGATTTTTATTATAAAACCGGCAAGATGATTGGGATGAAGCCGGCAGGCGGCATTTCAAAATCAAAACTGGCGTTGCACTATCTTGTTATGCTCAATGAAATTTTAGGTGAAGACTGGATGAATAATCACTGGTTTAGGTTTGGTGCCAGCAGCTTAGCCAATGATGTGTTGATGCAACTGATGAAAGAAAAAACCGGCGTGTACCAGGGGAAAGATTATTTTTCAATAGATTAATTTCACGCAAAGAGGCAAAGAAGCGCAAAGACGCTAAGATATCAATTGCGCCTTTTGTTTTTCCCTTTGCGTCTTTGCGTGAAACTGGTAACAGCCTGATATAAAAATTAATAAACTATTTACAAACATCTGAACTAAAGGGTGATAAATATAAAAGCCGGAACGGCTAAGTTTTGAACCTTTTGAACCTCTTGAACTTCTTAAACCTTTTGAACATTTTAAACATGGCAACAAGAAACAATACACTTAAATTAAAATTTGACAGTGCCCGCAAATATGCACCGGCGCCGGAAAGCAAGGCTGCTGCAAGGATAGAACCTAAATACGACCTGTTCATAAACGGCAAATTTGAAAAGCCGCTGAGCAAGAAATATTTTGCTACTATTAATCCTGCCAACGAAGAAAAATTATCCGAAGTGGCAGATGCGAATGCGGCCGATGTGGACAAAGCGGTAAAAGCAGCAAGGAATGCTTATGAAAAAACCTGGAAGAAAATGCCTGCTAAAGAAAGGGCAAAATATATTTTTCGTATCGCCAGGATAATGCAGGAAAGAGCCCGGGAACTGGCCGTGATAGAAACTTTAGATGGCGGCAAACCCATCCGTGAAAGTCGTGATTTTGATGTGCCTACTGCAGCAAATCATTTTTTTTATTATGCCGGATGGGCCGATAAACTGGAATATGCTTTCCCTAACCGTAACGCACAGCCGCTGGGTGTAGCAGGGCAAATTATTCCCTGGAATTTTCCTTTACTAATGGCTGCATGGAAAATTGCACCGGCACTTGCCACCGGAAATACCGTTGTATTAAAACCCGCAGAAACTACGCCCCTAACGGCTTTAAAGCTGGCCGAAATAATACAGGAAGCAGATCTGCCACCGGGCGTTGTAAATATAATTACCGGTGCCGGCGCCACCGGTGCAGCTTTGGTAAATCATCCTGATATAAATAAAATTGCCTTTACCGGTTCTACAGATGTAGGAAAAATTATTCAGCGTGCCATTGCAGGAACAGATAAAAGAGCAACACTTGAACTTGGCGGAAAAGCTGCCAATATTATTTTTGATGATGCACCAATAGATCAGGCGGTGGAAGGTGTTATCAACGGTATATTTTTTAACCAGGGCCATGTATGTTGTGCAGGCTCCAGGTTGTATGTACAGGAATCTGTTTACAAAGAAGTGCTGCGCAAATTAAAAGACCGGTTGGCCACACTTATCGTCGGCGATCCTTTGGATAAGAACACAGATATCGGCGCCATCAATTCAAAAGAACAATTGGCTAATATCAATAAGTATTTAAAGATCGGTCAAAAAGAAGGGGCAGAAATGTATCAAAGTCCGGGTGATATTCCCAGTAAAGGATTTTTCTGTAAGCCTACCATTTTTACCAATGTCGCACAATCAAACAGGATTGCACAGGAAGAAATTTTTGGGCCTGTATTGACAATTCAAACTTTCAGAACCGATGATGAAGTGATTGAAAAAGCAAACAACACGCCCTATGGCCTTTCTGCAGGAGTGTGGACTGACAAGGGTTCCAAGATATTTAACCTTACCACAAAATTAAGGGCAGGCGTGGTTTGGGCAAATACCTTTAACCAGTTTGACCCTACTTCTCCTTTTGGTGGCTACAAAGAAAGTGGGTATGGCAGAGAAGGTGGATTGCATGGGCTAGCCCCGTATTTGAACTTGGTTTAATAAGTTTAAAGGTTCAAGGTTCAAAAGTTTAAAGTTTAAAACAGAAACTTTTAAATAATGAGTACGATAAATAAGTTTGAAGATATTCTTTCATGGCAAGAGGCAAGAGAGCTTAATAAGAAAGTTGGTAAACTGATTGATGAAGAAAGGTTTAAAAAGAATTACCGTCTGATTGGGCAAGATTGGGCAAGTAGAGGGATCGGCGGGCTCTATTATGGATAACATAGCTGAGGGTTTTGAAAGAAATGGGAATAAGGAATTCAAGCAGTTTTTATACATTGCAAAAGGCTCTTGTGGAGAATTAAGATCACAACTGTATAGAGCAATAGATAGAAATTATATAAATCAGACTGAGTTTCATACAATATTTGCTCAATCAATTAAAATAAGCAGCCTTATTCAGAAATTAATAAATTATTTAGAAAACTCGGATTTAAAAGGTTCAAAATATAAAGAAAAAGATGTTCAGGCTTAAAAAACATTGAACCCTTGAACCTTGAACTTTTGAACACCAAATAAAATTGCAATGACAAGATTACCCATTTTAAAAACGTACAAAATTTATATCGGAGGAAAATTTCCCCGTACAGAATCGGGCAGGTATTATCTGGCAACCAATGCAAAAAATGAAACGCTTGCAAATGTTTGTCTTTCTTCAAGAAAAGATTTTAGAGAAGCTGTAGTAGCTGCCAGGACTGCATTTGGCGACTGGGGCTCCAGGGCTGCTTTTAACCGTGGGCAAATATTATATCGTATTGCCGAAATGCTGGAAGGCAGAAAAGCACAGTTCATTGATGAGTTGATGAAGCAGGATGCGACAAAAGAAAACGCAGAAAAAGAAGTAGAACTTTCTATTGACCGGCTGATTTATTATGCAGGATGGTGCGATAAATTTCAGCAAATATTCAGTGCTGTAAATCCTGTAGCCTCATCGCATTTTAATTTTTCTGTGCCAGAGCCAACAGGTGTAGTATCAGTAATTGCGCCGCAACAAAATTCATTACTCGGGTTAGTATCGGTGATTGCGCCCGTAATTGCCGGCGGAAATACGGCTATCGTTTTAGCATCTTATGAAAAGCCTTTGTGTGCCGTTACGTTTGCTGAAGTGCTTAATTCATCTGATGTTCCGGGTGGTGTGGTAAATATCCTTACCGGAAAAATTGCAGAATTGATCTCTTATTTTTCTGATCACATGGATGTGAACGCTGTGGTGTTTTGTGAAAAAGATGCAGCAACTAAAAAATTAATAAAAGAAAAAGCGGCCATTAATATAAAGCGGGTAACCTTTTATGATAATAAAAACTGGGATACAACCGAGGGCCAATCTCCCTATTTTATCATGGATACTCAGGAAATAAAAACTACCTGGCACCCCATAGAAAATATTGGTGGCGCCAAAGCAGGCTATTAATAAAAAAAATAATTTTGGAAGCCTGGTAAATTTTATTCAGCAACTTAAATGAAAAACAATCTTCCATCTTTTATAGAACATACTTCCCTAAAACCTACAACTACAATTACAGCTATAGAACTTCTTTGTAATGAGGCGAAGCAATATAATTTTGCAGCAGTGTGTGTACCGCCCCTCTTTGTAAAAAAAGCAAAAGAATTTACTATTGGTACTGATGTAAAAGTAGCTACGGTAATTGGGTTCCCGTTTGGGTATAGTGCAGTAGAAGCAAAACTGGCAGAAATAGTATTGGCCATTATTGACGGGGCAGACGAACTGGATATTGTTATAAATATCGCTGCGCTGAAAAATAATGACTGGCAATACCTTGCCCACGAAATAAACTCTATACTACCGGTTACCAAAAAAAAAGCCAGGACCATAAAAGTAATTATAGAAAGCGGTGTTCTTACCAACGGTGAAATTATTAAGTGCTGCGATTTGTATGGTTTAGCCGGTGTAGATTTTTTGCAAACTTCTTCCGGATTTGCAGAAGAAGGTGCAACAATAGCTGCAGTAAAAATAATACGTAAGCACCTTGCAGATATGGTGAGTATTAAAGCAAGTGGTAATATTAATAATTATACATTTGCCACCGAATTATTAGCAGCCGGTGCTACCCGGTTGGGATGCAGCAACAGTGTAGAGCTGTTTAAGGAGTTTTTACCATGAGGCTGGAACGATTTTTGCCTGATGGATATTTTTAAATTATACAAATGAAAAAAACTGGCTTTATAATTTTACTTAGTTTTATAATTACCGGTAGTTGGGCACAGAAAGCCGCTGCTGATACAGCATTGCTGGGTACCGTTACGGTTACAAAAGACGACCGCATAGATATTTTTGCAGAAAAACTGGCAGCATACAATGATAATATTATCAAAAATATTAAGGCATCAAAAGGGTACAGGCTGATGTTGCTGAGCACAAGCGACCGCAACCAGGCTATGCAGGTTCGGTCAAAATTATTGCAGCAATTTCCTGATCAAAAAGTTTACATGGCTTTTCAATCGCCTTACATAAAATTAAAATTCGGAAATTTTACCGGTAAAGAAGAAGCCGATAAATTTCGCAAGCAGATATTAAGCCGGAAAATTGTTACCGGAAATATTTATGTGCTGCCAGAAACTATTGAAGTAAAGCCTGATAAAAACGATGACAATAAATAAATGCTTTGATAAATGATTTAAAGTACGGCGTTTCAGCAATGAGGCGCTTTTTTATTTTATGATAGTTAACTTCACAGAGAAAAATGAAATGCGCATGTTAGAAAAAATAAAAAATTTAGCTAAAACTTATAAAGATGAATTTATAACAATAAGGCATCACCTGCACGCTAACCCTGAATTAAGTTACCAGGAATTTGAAACATCTAAATTCGTTCAGCAAAAATTAGCCTCTTATAATATTCCTTTTAAAGTAAAAGCAACCACAGGCGTAGTAGGATTAATAGAGGGTAAAAACCCTTCTAAAAAAATTATTGCTTTGCGTGCAGATATGGATGCACTGCCTATTACAGAAGAAAATAACGTTGATTATAAATCAAAAAATATTGGCATTATGCACGCCTGTGGCCATGATGTGCATACAACCTGCCTGTTGGGCGCAGCTAAAATTTTAAGTGAAACAAAAGATGATTGGGAAGGCACAGTAAAATTAATTTTTCAACCGGGTGAAGAAAAAAACCCCGGCGGCGCAAGCCTTTTAATTAAAGAAGGTGTGTTGGAAAACCCGGCACCAGAAAAAATATTTGCGCTGCATGTTCACCCTGGTTTACCCGTGGGTGAGTTTAGTTTCAGAGGCGGTATGGTAATGGCAAGCGCCGATGAAATTTACATTACTATTAAAGCAAAAGGTGGCCATGCGGCGGCACCGCATTTAACAGCAGACACCATTTTAATTGCATCTCATCTGATTATAAGCCTGCAGCAAATTATAAGCAGAAACAATAATCCTTTCAACCCCTCTGTTTTATCAATCACATCTTTTCAGGGTGGCAACACTACTAATGTAATTCCTTCGGAAGTTAAGCTGATGGGTACTTTCAGGGCTATGGATGAAGACTGGCGGTTTAAAGCACACGAACTGATCATTAACCAAACAAAAAATCTGGTAAGCACTTTGGGTGCAGAAGCCGATATAAAAATTGATGTAGGATACCCGTTTGTTTTAAATGATGATGAGCTGTGTAAAACTTCACGGATAAACGCAGAGGAATATGCCGGCAAAGAAAAAGTATCCGAAACAGAACTGCGTATGGGCGCTGAAGATTTTGCTTATTACTCACATAAAATACCCGGATGCTTTTTTAGGTTGGGCGTAGGTAATAAAGAAAGGAACATCAGCAGCGGTGTACACACGCCTAACTTTAATATTGATGAAGATGCCATTGAAAAAGGCATGGGGATGATGGCCTGGCTGGCAATTACAACTTAATAACGGGTGCATTTAAAATTGTCGCATTAAAAAAAGGCTAAATTTGGTAAACCAACCTACCAACCCATGACAGAAGCCAATTTCATTGCCTTAGCGCAAAAGCGGTATGCAGCATTGCGAGCCTTAAACAAGATTGATAACTTTTATGATTACGAAAAAGAGTTTGAGTCGATATGGCGAGACTTAGGCAGGGAAGTACTTGAAAGTAATTTGAGTGATATTCCCGCCGACAGGCGTAAAAAAAAACACTTACCAAATTTGGGCGGATTAGTATAAATAAAACGCATTGCTTTAGTGAAGGAGCCAATGGTTTTCAAATAAGCCCCCACTTGCAAGAGTTGTTTGTGTATGCAGGTCAACTGGATTGCTATCAAAGATGCAATGTGATACTGGAAAAATTTATAGATATAGAAGTGAGTGCATCGCAAGTTTACCTGGTGACGGATTGTTACGGCAAAGCAGCTGAAAAAGAAGTAAATATTTGCCGGTCGTTGGAGCCTGTAAAGAAAGAAGAAGTACTTTATGTAGAAGCAGACGGCTCTATGTTACTGACCCGTGATGAGGGATGGAAGGAAGTAAAAGTGGGCAGGATGTTTACGAGTGGTTCTTGCATTGACCCCAATGGGAAATCAAGCTGGATAAGGCATTCGCAATATGTAGCCCATTTAGGGAACAGTAAAGATTTTACTAAACAGATGGATACATTAATAGAATCGTATGGAAGATTGGGCAAGCGGTTAGTATTTATTTCTGATGGGGGAACCTGGATAAAAAA
>JANLQE010000154.1:0-10878 GCA_031367625.1 Bacteroidota bacterium | reverse complement strand
ATTTTTTTCATGAGTAAAGCGCTGCCTTTGATAGAAATTTTTGGGTAAGTTACAATAGCGCCACTGTATAATTTATCAGGGATATCTTTTACAATTTCCAGTATTTTAAATGTTTTTAACCCTTCAGTTTTAATGTCCATTTTACTATCGGGGTAGCGGTTACTAATTTCGGTAACCTGCACAAGAGTGCCCATTTCGCTTACTTTATTATCTAAAACGGCTGGTATGCCAAAGTTTTTTTTTGCTGCAAAACAATCTTCTATCAATTGTTTATAGCGTGGTTCAAAAATATGAAGGTTCAATTTCTCGCCGGGATATACAACAATGCTGAGCGGAAATATGGGAATAAAATTTGTCATGGTATTTTAAAAATGTTTTAAATTATTTATAAACCAGATACCCAAAAATGCTGATAAAAATCAGCATAAAATAAACTTATGTAAATTAGTGTTTTAAAAATAATTTTAAATGATTGATGGGGCACATTCTATAATAAAAGAAAAAAAATACAGCCGGCTTTTTTCTATCTGCAGCATAATAAACAATGTTGATGAATATGGTTTAATGAAGCAAAGTTTTATGGATAAAGGGTTTGATGCAGATGTTGAATACCTGGTTGCAGATAACAGGAGCGGTAATAATTTTGATGCCTACACAGCCATTAATCGTTTTTTAGAAGAAGCAAGCGGAGAGTTTATTATAATTGTACACCAGGATGTAAGATGTATAGATAAGGCTGACAGCTTAATTGCCTGTTTAAATAATTTGCAATCACTTGATCCTTACTGGGGGGTGTGTGGGAATGCCGGTGGTTACGGCTATAAAAATTCATTTTATCACATGAATGATAATGGGCGGATAAGGCATAGCAAACATCTGCCTGCAAAAGTTACTTCACTGGATGAAAATTTATTAATAGTAAAAAACAGTTGTAACTTATCCGTTTCTGCAGACATAAAAGATTTTCATTTTTACGGAACGGATATTTGTATAGTTGCAGATTTTCTCGGCTACAGTTGTTATGTAATTGCCTTTATGGTAGATCATTTAAGTTCCGGCAGCCTGGAGAAAATGCTGCATCATCAACCCTGGTTTATTAAAAAGTATGGCCATAAATTAAGACACCGTTTTATTCAAACCTCCTGCACAAAATTTTACCTGAGTAATTCACCATCAAAAAATTACTTCTATAATAACCGGTTTATTTTTTTTTGGGTAAAGGCAACCAACAGGCTGGGTAATATCTTTAAAAGAATAACAGGGTAAACAACTGGTTGTTTGTGATTTTAGTAGCCGGTACATTGTGCATATTCTTTTATCAGGTTAGATATTTTTTCGAGATTTTTTTTATCCTTATCCTTTTTAATTACCCATTTAATAGTGGACCCTTTCCCTATTTTTAGTAGGCCTTTCTTAACAACCATGGGAATTTTATATAAAAAATTTTCAACTCTTTTTGCCAGGGAGAGTAACTTATTTTTTTTATATGCTGGTATTAAAGATTGAGAAAAATTTTCAAAAATTTTCTGCAGCCTTTGATTGGCAAACATTTCTGTGCAACCTGCTGTCCTGCAAATTATTTCTGAAACATAATGCAGAAAAACCTGGTATTCTTCTCTATACTGTGGGCTATGAATAATCAGATCTAAATTAGCCGTTGTTTTATCTCCGGAATTTTCTGTATGTTCCCTTACTTGGTAAAAGACAGGCAATTCTATATATTTACCCATCACAATGGGAATTATGCCTGATAAATATTCAGACAAAAACAAATTTTTTATCTCTATTCTTTCATTGTAAGCCAGCCGGAGATTTTTTGTATAATGAACAGCAGTAAAAATTGTTCTGTAGGGATCAAATAGCCGTTCTGCCCTTTCAAAAGGATCGTTCTGCGAAATGCGGTACGATAAATATCTTTTATACAATACTGAAAAAGATAATTTTCCGGTAGCAAGCAATTTTTTTTTGTAACTCAGGCAATTACCTTGTGCCGCTGCAAAATCTGGATTTGAATGTAAAAAAGCCAAACATTCTTTTATGCCATCAGGAACAATAAAATCATCATCTGAACACATGGCAACATATTTTGTAGTGATATGTATTAAAGCAACAGCGGTTTTTCGTGGTAAATTTTCGCCTGGCAAATGAAGATATTCAACATTGGGCATTGATTTATATGCTGTGTATGGTTCGGCTGAACTGTCTGCAATAAGAATTTTCAATCCATAGGATGCATAATATTTTAAGATTCGCTCAAGATATTTATGTCGGTTAAATGTTGGTATTAATAAAGTAAAATCAGGTAACATAATTTTTAAAATTACAATGTTTTAAATATGGAAAAAAGTATTCTTATTACCAATAATGTTACCTGCAGATGTATTCACTTATTTATTATTTTAAAACAATGTATTATAAAGATCTTTAAAATCTTTTGATCAATTTATCCTTCAGCGATCGGCTAATTTCTTTAACCACATTATCTATAGATAAAAGCGTGTTGGTTTGCCCGGAAAGCTCAATTATTTTTTGCTGCGATTGCTTAACCAAATGTCTATTGCTGAAAAACAATCTTAACGACGTAAAATAATAAAACCGCCCTGTTATAAACCTGAGGATAGTTTCTGGTATTAATTGTAAATACCATAAAATTAATTTGCCACCGGATAAATGAATGGCGTGCAAAAACATTTTATTGCGGTAATAAATTGTGTTGATAAATTTTTTACTGTTTTTGCTTTTTATTGATACAGATGTTTTATGCCGGCAAACAGCAAAATGTTCGTAATAACATTTCCATCCAAGGCGCCAGGCTCTCAGGCTTAGCTCAAAGTCTTCAATATAAAAGGGTGCAAATATTTCGTCAAATCCACGCAGGGCCAGTAATTTTTTTCTATCTACAAAGGCATTGGCTCCTGATAAGTACATGGAGTACAACCACTCATTTTTGTTTATTGTTTCAGGCAAATAATTACCGGTAGTTTTTATTTTAGCCCCATGGAAAGACGGGTATTTTGCAGCATCCTGTATAAGGTCATCATCCCACCCAACCATGCGGCCCATAACCCCAAATGTATCTTTTTTATCAAAATAGCGGAACAGGTGTATAAAATAATTTTCATCCAATATTACATCACTGTTCAGCAATAAAACATAATCATATTGCGCTGCAAAAATGCCTTTGTTTATTGTGGGAGAAAAACCCTTGTTTTCCTTGTTAGCTATCAGTTTTATTTCTGGAAATTCTTTTTGTAAAAATGATACAGATCCATCTGTGGAACAATCATCGGAAATAATTATTTCATATGGTAAAGCAGCAAAAGCCAATGCATTAAAAAGTGGGGGCAGTATTTTCGGCAGCAGTTCTACACCGTTATAATTAGGAATGATTACTGATATACCTTTATTGCTCAATGAAAATTATTTAAGGCAAAGAACGCAAAGATTAATAAAGCCCGCAAATAAAAATCGGTATCATTGATGGCCTTTTGCATTATCTAAACTATTTTGCAGTATGTGGCAGCAATTAAAAAATGAAATAGATAAAGGCAATATAAATGCGCTGGCACGCTGCATTTCATTTATAGAAAATGAGGTGCCGGGTTATGAAGAATTGCTTACATCACTGCCGGCATCTGCCACGCCGGTTATTGGTATTACCGGCCCCCCCGGTGCAGGAAAAAGTACATTGACAGATGCGCTTATTGGTTTAATAGTGCAACAGCAAAAGAAGGTAGCGGTAGTATGCATTGACCCTTCCTCGCCCTTTAATATGGGTGCTTTATTGGGTGACAGGATAAGGATGAGCCAATGGTATAATAATCCCTATGTATTTATTCGTTCTTTGGCAACACGGGGATCTTTAGGAGGGTTGCACCCAAAGATTATAGAAATAACTGATTTACTAAAATTCGCCCACTTCGATTTTGTGATAGTAGAAACTGTAGGCGTAGGCCAAAGCGAAATAGAAATTGCCGGGCTTGCAGACGTAACTATTGTAACAATTGTACCGGAAGCCGGCGATGAAATTCAAACAATGAAAGCAGGGTTGATGGAGATTGCAGATATTTTTGTGGTGAATAAAGCTGACAGGCCAGGCGCTGATACATTTGTAAAAAACCTTAGATTAATGTTGGCGCCTGCATTCTCATTACATGCACATGAGATACCGGTTATTAAAACGGCGGCCCTGCAAAATGAAGGGATAGCGGAACTGTTTTCAGCAATAAATAAACAACTACAGCAAAAGGCGGTTAACGAAAAAAAAATTTATCTGCTCACCGAAAAAGCCTGGTACCTGTTACAGCAAAAGCGTATGAAAGATTTAAGCAAACAAAATATTATGTCCCAGCTTAAAGATGCTGCTACTGAAAAAGATTTTAATCTATACCGGTTTATTGATAAACTTTAACGAGTGCATTGTTATACAGTATAAGGTTTTCACCGCTTAATTCCAACGAAAAATCATATTTACCCATTGTATTGAAAATGGCTGCGCTGGTTCCTTTCTTATAGCGGTCATGAGTTTCCACTATAATTAATTTTGTAACCGGTATCCACGCTTCAGCTCCTTTTTCAAAGATTTCTTTTTCTGCGCCTTCGATATCTATTTTTAAAATATCAATACTATCCACTTCCATTATTTTCATGATCTGTTGAATGGTATAAGCTTTTACCATGTTTTCCCCTTCGCCCGGTTTTATCATATATGCCGCTTCTCCATGGCCACTATCTATTAAATTTATATTTTCAGAAGCATGCCATACCGCCCCGTTTATCAAAGTGATATTTGGATAAGGCGCTACATTTTTACCCGCTGTTTCATAATTGCCTTTATCAGGTTCTATTGCAAATATTTTAGCATCCGGGTACCGATTAGCATACAGGATACTTGCGTAACCCACATTTGCGCCAAGGTCTATAATTAGCTTTGGGGTAAATGGGACCTCAATATCATATTGTTTATCTATAAATATCTGTTCAAACATAAAAATATCAGAAGCAATTCCCCTGAAATAAACAGGGTGCTTCAGGTTAGAAAGTTTAACCGGGCGCTTGCTTTTTGATTTGATGTGGCTATATAATTTTATGCCATCTATGTAGCCAAAGTTTTTTATTAAAGCCGGCAGTCTGCTTGGCATGAGTTGTAAATAAAATTTATGAATAAAGTAGAGCAGGAGAATCCGTTAACCGGGAGCTAAATAGTAATAGTTTGAAAACCTGGTATATATTCTGCATATTTATTGCTTAGATTCATTATTTTCTGTTTGACCCTTCCACCAGCGCCAGCCAATAAAGCCAACAATAGCAAATGGAGACAGCATCAGATATAAAATGCCCTTGTTCAATCCCAGTGCAGGTTTTTCTCCTAATTGAGAAGCAGTTTTCGTACACATGGCACATTGTGCATGGGTTGTAAAACCTATCAATGTAAAAAATAGTATAACAGAAAAAAGGAAGAAGTATTTTTTCATAAAGCAAAAATACAGCTTTTTTAAATGAGTGCTTTACCAGTAAGCTATAAGCCAGTTATTATTAAAATAAAAAAGGTTCCAGTTTCCTGAAACCCTTTACCACTTTGTGTGGGCCCACATGGATTTGAACCATCTCCGATAGCAATCGGAGCTCAGATTATGAGTCAGATGCAGTTGTATTTAATTTTTAATTTTTCAATTATTTCCGGAAATCTCTTTAGGTTTCTGATATAGGTTTTGCTTTTCATTTTTTTGATATGCCTTTCTATTAACATTGATTGTTGAATTGTTGCACACTGTGTTTGAAAGAAAATCTCCCAATCATTTATGCCGGCAGTAAATTTATTTTCGTAATAATGCTCTAAATGCCTGTGTAATCTTTCCTCAACAGAAACTGTTGTAGCACCAATATAAAATGTATCATTTTTTGGGCTGTAAAGTATATAAGCAAAGGCCATAGTTAAAATATGAACTTAAAATAAAAAAGGTTCCAGTTTCCTGAAACCCTTTACCACTTTGTGTGGGCCCACCAGGATTTGAACCTGGGACCCTCTGATTATGAGTCAGATGCTCTAACCAACTGAGCTATAGGCCCGTTATTTATTTCAATAACAGAATTTGAACCTGCTCCGATAACTATCGGAACGCTGATTATGAATCAGATGCTCTAACCTCCCGATAATTATCGGGAGAGCTATAGGCTCTGTTATTTATTTCAATAACAGAATTTGAACCTGCTCCGATAACTATCGGAACGCTGATTACGAGTCAGATGCTTTAACCTCCCGATAATTATCGGGAGAGCTATAGGCTCTGTTATTTATTTCAATAACAGAATTTGAACCTGCTCCGATAACTATCGGAACGCTGATTATGAGTCAGATGCTCTAACCTCCCGATAATTATCGGGAGAGCTATAGGCCCTGTTACTATTTTTTAATAACCGGGTGGCAAAAGTAAGTAAATTCAGATATTTGCCGAAACGTTTTATAAAATAAAGATGCCGGATACAAAAAATATAATCTTAGACCTGGGCGGGGTATTGCTAAACATAGACTATAATAAAACCCTGAAAGCCTTTGAACAACTGGGTTTCCCTCATTTTAATACCATGTATTCACAGTTTACGGCTGATGCTCTTTTTGAAAAATTTGAGACTGGAAAAATAGCCGAAAAAGATTTTTATAAAACACTTATCAATCAACATCCTCATATTTCTCAACAGGATATAACAGAAGCGTGGAATGCTATGCTGCTCGATTTAAGGCTGGAAAGTATCCATTTTTTACAAACCCTTTCTACAGGCCACCGGTTATTTTTATTAAGTAACACCAATGCCATACATTTTGCGGCTTTCAGAAAATTGTTTACTGCAGAAACGTCCATGGATTCAATTGATGATTTTTTTACAAAAGCCTACTATTCACATTTAATAAACCTTCGCAAACCCAATAGAGAAATATTTGAATTTGTATTGAAAGATGCAGGTATTACTGCCGCAGAAACTTTATTTATAGATGATTCTTATAATAACATAGAAACCGCTGCCGGTATGGGTTTCAAAACACATTTGTTGGTAGCAGGAGAAACAATTGAAAGGCTCGATTATTCCAAATAAACGGGCTATTTCACTTCTTCATATTCTATATAATCTTCAGAAGTAGATTTTTTAGAAGGTGCAGGTTGTTGAGGGGCGCTGAAATTTTTATTTTGAGCCTGTTGCTGCTCCTGCATTTTTTTATGCATTTCATTCACCTTACTTTTCATTTGCCTGGTTGTATTGTAAACGGGTATAATAAATTCAAAAATTAATTTGTACAGCATGTATATTACAAACAACTCAAAAGCTAATTTTAAAATATTCATGCCGCAAAGTTATATAAGCGTAAAACATATTGCTGTTAAATTTTAATGGCTATTATACTGCTTATTTTGGCTGTTATATATTGGTTTAGTATATTTGCCACGGAAAAAAGAAACAGAAAGAAGGGAACGGAGGCGTTCCCTTCCTCTTTTTAAAGAATATGAGTACGGAAACACAAATAGAAACGGTACAAAAACTGGTACAGCCATTGTTGTTTGATGATTTATTTCTGGTAGAAATTAAAGTAAAACCGGTAAACAACATTAAAATATTTTTAGATGCAGACAGCGGCCTGGGAATTGAAAAGTGCATTAAAATAAACCGGGCATTGTATAAAGTGATGGAAGAAATGGGTATTTATCCGGAAGGGGATTTTTCCCTGGAAGTATCAAGCCCCGGTATAGAAGAGCCTTTGAAAATGCACAGGCAGTATATAAAAAATATAGGGCGGGAGGTAACCGTAGAGATTTTTAATTATACAGCCCCGGATGATGCAGCAAACAAAGAAGGCATAAAAAAAGAAGGAAAACTTACCCAGGTAAATGAGGATCATATTGTAATTGAATTTACCGAAGGCAAAGGAAAAAAAGCGGTGCTGCAAAAAGCAACTATACCCTTTTCAGAAATAAAACAAACAAAGGTTTTAATAAAATTTTAATTAACACGAAACCCCCCTGCCGGCGGGGATAAGGCCGGAGCGGAATATGGCAAGCATTAACTTAATAGACTCATTCCAGGAATTTAAGGAAGCAGAAAACATTGATCGTCCAACACTGATGAAGGTAATGGAAGATGTTTTTAAAACCCTTATCCGGAAAAAGTATGGCAGCGATGATAATTTTGACGTAATTGTAAACGATCAAAAAGGCGATCTGGAAATTTTCCGCCGCCGTACTATCGTGGATGATGATGACCTGTACAATACCCTTACAGAAATTGAGCTGAAAGATGCTATTAAAATAGAGCCCGATTATAATGTAGGCGAAGAGTTGTACGAAGCAGTTGACATTCAAAAAGAATTTGGCCGCAGGGCTATATTGGCAGGCAAGCAAACGCTGGCTGCCCGTATAAATGATTTAAAGAAAAACATCCTTATAAAAAAATACGAAGACAGGGTAGGCGATATCGTTAGTGGCGAAGTTTATCAGGTATGGAAAAAAGAAGTACTCATCCTGGATGAAGACAGCAACGAAATGTTATTGCCCAAATCAGAACAGATTCCTTCTGACTATTTTAAAAAAGGAGAAACCATACGTGCTGTAGTAAAAAAAGTAGAATTAAAAAATAGCCAGGCTGTAATTATTCTTTCCCGTACAAGCCCGTTGTTTCTTGAAAAACTGTTGGAAATAGAAGTACCCGAAATATTTGATGGATTAATTGTTGTAAAGAAAATTGTGAGAGATCCGGGCGAAAGAGCAAAAGTAGCGGTAGAAAGTTATGATGACAGGATTGATCCTGTAGGTGCCTGCGTAGGTATGAAAGGAAGCCGTATCCATGGCATTGTACGGGAACTTAAAAATGAAAATATTGATGTAATTAACTGGACAGCTAATACGCAACTGCTCATTCAGCGCTCATTAACTCCGGCAAAAATTACCAGTATAGAGCTGGATACAGAAAAAAATCATGCAAATGTTTATCTAAAGCCCGACCAGGTTTCGCTGGCAATAGGCCGAAGGGGTGTAAATATTAAATTAGCCTGCGAACTTACCGGTTACGAGATAGACGTGTTTCGTGATAATGAAGGCGAAGATGATGACTTTGATATTGATCTGGAAGAATTTTCTGATGAGATAGAACCATGGGTAATTGAAGCGTTAAAAAAAGTTGGTTGCGATACGGCCCGCTCTGTACTTGATTTAACAGCAGAAGAGCTGGAACGCAGAACCGATCTGGAAAAAGAAACTATCACAGAACTTCGCAGGGTATTGCAGGAAGAATTTGAAAAAGAATAAAAGTTAACTGTAGAAGAAACAGTAATAATAATAAGTAAAAGAAAAATTTCCCCGTTATACGGGATTGTAAAAATAACGAATGTCAGAAGTAAATACACCAAGGTTGATGGCAGCGGCCAAAGAGTTTAACATAGGTACCCATACCCTGATAGACTTTCTTGTGTCTAAAAGTTTTAACAGCGATGAACTAAAGCCTACAACAAAGCTTTCAGAAGAAATGTATCGTGTGCTGCAGGGCGAGTTTCAGCAGGATAAAGCCGCAAAGCAAAAAGCAGAACAGATAGATCTGCCGAAGGGCGCCGGCAACAATGAACCCAAAAAGAAAAGAGATGAAGAAGATTTATCTTTTAAAAAGAAAGAAGAAAAACCTAAAGAAAAGCCGAAAGAAGCCGCCGTACCGGAAGAGCCTAAGCAGGAAATAAAAGCAGAAGTAGAAAAGGTGGAAGAGCAAATAGCGCCGGTAGAAATTATCCCGGTAAAAGAAGAAATTCCATCAGCCGTGGCTGAGCCAACTGTTATAAAAATGGAAGTGCAGGAACTTGAAGGGCCCAAAGTACTTGGGAAAATAGATTTAGATGCAATAGATTCCTCTACACGGCCTAAAAAACCTGCTAAGAAAAAAGAAGAGGCCAAACCCGAAGAAAGAAAAGTAGATAAAGTTGCAGAAAAGCCTCTGGCAAAAAAAGCAGAAGAAAAAGAAAAAGCGAAAAAAACGGAAGCCCATCCAATACGGGTAATTCCTGAGCCGGTAAAAGCGGAGGAACCAGAAACAGAAGCACCACCGGTAATAGAAAATATCCAGGCAGAAAAATTAACCGGCCCTAAAATTATGGGTAAAATTAATTTGCCCGTAGATAGCGATACAAGGCCTAAAAAAGATGATGATAAACATAAGCGCAAACGCATCCCTATGCAAAGGAAGCCAGGCACTCCGGGAACTCATCATCATCCCCAGGGTCAGCAACATGGGGGCGGCAGCAACATAGGCCAAAACGCACCCCGTGGCAACAGAGCTATTCCTGATAGCCGTAATACTGGCGGCCCTAATCGTGGTGCACCCCAGCAAGGCGGCGGTAGTAACAGGTTTCAACGCCCCGCAACAGGTACGCCTGTACGTAGAGAAGATAAAGTAATTGATGCAAAAGAAATTCAGGAAAAATTAAAGCAAACACAAGCCAAGCTTGCAGGCTCCGGCGGCCGCGGTAAAAGTTTAAAAGCAAAATACCGCAAAGCCAAAAGAGAAGAGATGGCAGAACACCAGGACGGAATGGGTGTAGAAGGAAATAAATTACAGGTTACTGAATATATTTCTGTAAGTGAATTGGCTGGTTTGATGGAAGTAAGTTTTGCGGATATCATCAGCAAATGTATGAACCTCGGTATCATGGTTTCTATTAATCAGCGTTTAGAGGCCGACGTTATAGAGCTGGTAGCAAGTGAATTTAATTTTGAAGTAGAGTTTATAGGGGTAGATGATGCGGCAGAACTGGAAGAAGATGATGTGGAAGATGACCCGCAAAATTTAAAACCAAGGGCTCCCATTGTTACCATCATGGGCCACGTAGATCATGGTAAAACATCGCTG
>JANLQE010000024.1:0-7018 GCA_031367625.1 Bacteroidota bacterium | reverse complement strand
AGTGTGCATAAGCCTTATACCTGGGCCCAAAAAATGTTTAATGATATTTTGCCCCGCTTTGGTGTAACCACTTCGTACATTGATGGCCGTTATATCGAAAATTTTGAGCGGGCCATTTTACCCAACACCACTTTAATCTATTTAGAAAGTCCAAACAGTTGGGATTATGCTTTGCAGGATTTACAAGCGGTAGCAGAACTTGCAAAAGCCGAAGGCATCATAACCATCTGCGATAACAGTTACTGCACCCCCATTTACCAGCAGCCGGTGGCAATGGGTATAGACCTTAGTTTACAATCTGCCACAAAATATATTGGCGGCCATAGCGATACGGTTGCTGGCGTATTAAGCGGCAGCAAAGCCATGATCACAAAAATATTCAACAGCGAGTACATGAATATTGGCAGCGGCATACAACCCTTTAATGCCTGGCTGCTCATACGTGGGTTGCGTACACTGCCCATGCGGCTGGCGCACATCACACAATCCACGCATACCATTGTGCAGTATCTTAAACAGCATCAAAAAGTAGAGCAGATAATTTTTCCTTTTGATGAATCTTTTGCGCAATATGCGTTGGCAAAGCAGCAGATGAAAGGTGCCTGCGGCTTACTCACTTTTATTATAAAGGCAACAACAATTTTACAAATAGAAAAATTCTGCGAAAGCCTGCAGCATATTTTTATGGCCGTAAGCTGGGGCGGCCACGAAAGCCTTATCATTCCTAAATGCTCGGGTATTAAAAGAGAAAATTTTGATGCCCACAATAAAGAACACCGTATGCTGCGCCTCTACATAGGCCTGGAAGATGCAGGGTATTTAATAAAAGATATGGAGCAGGCATTTGAAAAAATGGATCAATAAAATACATTTATAGTAGCCCTGGGCAACAGTAAAAAATGTACAGCACCCACACAAAAAATCCGGCAAAATAATTTGCCGGAAAAGTTGAATAAAATAATTTAAAATATTATTTGTTCTCTAATAATTTAAAAAACTGGTCCAGTTGAGGTAAAATTACAATCCTCGTTCTCCGGTTTGAAGATCTGCCTTCTGCAGTGCTGTTATCAGCAAGGGGTTTATATTGCCCCCGGCCGGCGGCAGCCATATAAGCAGGGTTTAACCCATATTGATTTTGCAATATTCTTACTACAGCAGTGGCCCGTTTTACGCTTAGGTCCCAATTATCCAGTAAAAAACTATTGCCTTTATAAGTCACATTATCTGTATGCCCTTCTACCATAAACTCAATATCAGGCTGGTTCTTTAAAACAGCAGCTACCTTACCCAGTACCTCATTTGCCCGGCTGGTAATATCATAGCTGCCACTTTTAAAAAGCATTTTATCCGAAATATCAATATACACTACACCTTTATCCACCTTTATATTAATGTCTTTATCATCCAGGTTTCCTATAGCTCCTTTAAGGTTCATCACCAGTACCATATTCAGAGAGTCTTTACGGTTAAGCGCAGTCTGCAGGTTTTGTATATAAGCATCTTTATTGCCAATATTTTCCAACGATTTTTTTATACTTTCTGCCTGGGAGCCAGAGATCACAGAAAGGTTTTCCAGTTGTTTCAATGCCTGGTTATTATTATCTTTTAAAAAGCCATTTTCTTTTTTCAGGCTGGCTATTTCAGCTTCAAGTAACGCTTTCTTACGCTGGCCTTCGGCAGTCAGATCATTGCAATCCTTTAGCTGGCTTTGCAAATTATTGTACTCACCCTGCAGCGTTACATAACGGGTTTTTTCTGTTTGCATTGCTTTTTTGCTGATGCAAGAGCTAACCGTAAACACTGTTACGATAGCCAATGCCAGGATCTTTTTTAATTTCATATCATATCAATTTTAAGTGTGCGGCAAATCAATTTTAATAATTGCTTATAAATAAATGCTCATTGGTCTTTTAAAAATATTCATTTTATAAATACGCTAAATTATTTTCAGTAAAGTTAATATAAGATTATACATATTTAGCATCAGTATTGGAATGCTATCACCAAAATTAAAAATTCAGCCTTATCTAAATTTGCTTTTCAAAACCAGCAATTATCGCCAGGTACAAAAAGCAGGCTGCCTTAATTCTAAATCTTAAACCCTTGAACAGGTTTCCCTGCCGCCTGTAAAATTTCGGTTTCTTAAATACACAAACAAACAATAAATTTGCCCATGCCCAAAACAATCTTTCTTTTTGCTATGCTTTTTTGTATGGCTGCAAACAAAACCACTGCCCAACAAAAATGGAACCTAAAGTCTGTTGTAGAATATGCCATGGCAAATAACATAGGCGTAAAACTTACAGATGTACAGGCCAGGGTTGCTGATCTTATTTATAAACAAAGCAAGCTTTCGCAATACCCCAGTCTTTCTTTCAGTGGCAATACGGGCTTAAACAGTGGCAGCAACCAAGACCCTACAACCTTTAGCCGCATTACACAAACCTACCTTTCGGCGGGGCTGCAACTGCAAAGCAGTGCCCAGATTTTTAATTTTTACAGCAGGAAAAACACTATTCTCGCTAACCAATGGGAATTAGAAGCTGCCGGGGCAAACGTAGAAAAAACAAAAAATGATATTGCCCTTACTGCCGCCAATGCTTACCTGCAGATATTATTAACCCTGCAACAGCAAAATATTACTCAAGTGCAGGTGCAGCAAACCCAGGCACAGCTAAGCAACACCAGAAAATTAGTAAATGCGGGCTCCCTGCCAGAACTTAATGCATCGCAGTTAGAAGCACAACTGGCAGTAGATAGTGTAAATTATATTACTGCCAAAGGCAATGTTACGCAAGCCATTCTTACCTTAAAATCTTATATGAATATAGATGCGGCTGCGCTTTTTGAAGTAGAAACGCCGCCCGTAGAATCTATACCGGTAGAACCTATTGCAGATTTGCAGCCAGATAACGTTTATGCGTTAGCGTTGGCCAATCAGCCCCTGCAGCATTATGACGATTTTAAATTAAAAGCTGCCGAAAAAAATACCGCAGCAAGCAAAGGCGCTATGTATCCCACACTTTCTGCATTTGGAAGTTTAGGAAGCAATTATAACAATCAGGCGCAGCAACTGCTGGGTTTTTCACAAACCACAATCAATAATATTCCTATTGGCACCGTAAATGTTGGTGGTACCAATTATAGTGTTGTAACATCGCAAACGGTCAATTCGCCCAATTACAGTAAAAGAGGTTTTACCAATCAACTGTCAGATAATTTCCGGCAATCGGTTGGTTTAAGCATTAATGTTCCCATTTTTAATGGAAGTTCTCTGCGTACCAATTACGAAAGAAGTATATTAAACAGCAGCAGCCTGCAGTTGCAAAAAATGCAGGACGATCAAAAATTAAAACAGGATATTTACTCGGCTTATAATGCCGCATTAATTGCGTTGGAGAAATTTAATGCCAGCGAAAAATCGGTTTTATACAATCAAAAAACCTTCGATTTTGCAGGCAAAAGATTTAATGTAGGCATGTTGGGCACATTTGATTTAATAACAACACAAAATAATTTATTGCGCTCAAAGCTTGAATATTCATTGAACCAGTTTGATTATGTATTTAAAATGAAAGTGCTGGAATTTTATAAAGGGTTAGGGTTAAAATTATAAAAAAGAAAATGATGGGCTGTCAGCAGCATACCATCATCAGCTTTATAACCCGCTATCCGTTACAAGCCGGATAAACCCTGGAGGGTTTATCCGGGCTTTCCACTTCTATCGGGCAGCCATTCGGCAGTGGATCATCGGTGAGCAACGACAGAAAGTTTATAACAGGTTTGAAGATTTTTATTGCGGAAATTTAAAGAAGCCAGTACGCCTTGATAAAAGATGAATAAAGATATTTAGTATAAGAGAGTTCCGATAGCTATCGGAACAACAATGTTGAACAAACAATGAATGCTGGTAACCCCGAAAAAATCTGGGCAGGCAAAAAAAATAAAAAGGGTTTATGAATAAAAAAACAAAATGGATTTTAATAATCCTCGGGGTTTTACTGGTTTTATTGGTGGTACTTTCTAAAACGGGTGCCTTTGGCAAAGATGAAGGCACCAAAGTAACTGCAGAAAAAGTACAGGGCCGTACCATTATTGAAGTGGTAAATGCCAGTGGTAAAATATACCCCGAGGTGGAAGTAAAAGTAAGCCCGGATATCAGTGGCGAAATAACGGAACTAACAGTAGCCGAAGGCGATACCGTAAAAAAAGGGCAGCTATTGGCCCGCATTTATGCCGATGTGTATAATATCCAACGCAGCCAGGCAGCCAGCGGTGTGGCACAAAGCCAGGCACAGGTGGCCAACTCACAGGCATCGTTAGACGCATTAAAAGCACAGCAGGAGCAGGCGCAACGTACCTATGAAATGCAGAAAAAATTATTTGATGATAAAGTAATAAGCCAAAGTGAATTTAATATTGCCGATGCTAATTTTAAAACAGCCAAAGCCAATTATAATGCAGCATTGGCAGGCATCAGGGGCGGGCAGGCCAGTGTGCAAAGTGCCAGGAGTACTCTTGCAAAAGCAAATACAGATCTTGGCCGTACGTCTATTGTGGCCCCAATGGATGGGGTGGTAAGTTTATTGAGTGTAAAAAAAGGTGAGAAAGTGGCCGGTAACAGTTTTAATGTAGGTACCGAAATGCTGCGTATTGCCGATATGGCAAAAATAGAAATACGGGTAGATGTGGGCGAAAATGATGTACCTAAAGTAAAACTTGGCGATAGCGCCGTGGTAGATATTGATGCTTACAGCGGCAGAAAATTTAAAGGTATTGTTACGCAGATTGCCAGCAGCAATAATGGCGCTGCTTCTCAAAATGCACTGGCCAACACCAGCAACGATGTTACTCAATACAAGGTTTACATCCGCCTGCTGCCGGAAAGCTATACAGATTTATTGGGCAAAGGAAGTTTTCCCTTCCGGCCGGGAATGAGCGCCAGCGCAGATATACAAACACGTACACAAAAAAATGTACTGAGCATACCCATTAATGCCGTAACCACCCGTGATAAAAATGACAGCACAAAAAGCAGTAAAAAAACAACAGATGCCAATGCAACAGTTGCTGTACCCACTACTTCTATTGATGATCTTGATATTGTAGTATTTGTAAAAAATACAGATAATAAAGTAAGCAAAGTGAAAGTAAAAACGGGCATACAGGATATTAATTACATAGAAATTACCAATGGGCTTAAAGCAGGCCAGGAAGTAATTACAGGCCCTTATGATGTAGTAAGCAAAACATTAAAAACAAATGCAAAAGTAAAAGTAGTGGATAAGAAAGAATTGTTTGAAAAGAAGAATTAATATTTCACGCAAAGAAGCAAAGGCGCAAATTGTTTTTTAAATTTCGGTGTAAGAATCTGTTTAAATTATGGTGCTTACTATATTTTTTATAAAAATGCCGCAGGTCCGCAGATTAAATCTGCAAATCTGCGGCAAAATTTTTTATCAGCTTCCAGGAATTTATAAAAATAATTTTTCTGCCACGGCTACACTTTCCGGCCTGCCTGCATCTACCCATTTATCACCGGTATGATTATAGCCAACAATTAAATTATCTGCCGCCAGGTCCAGGTAAGTATCCATGATAGAAAACTTGCCCTGTTGTTTTATCAATGAAAATATTTTTGAATTATACACCACAACACAGCTATAGGCAAAGGGTTTTAAATTATCATTTGGTATCACAATTTTTTCTTCGCCTGTGGTATTATTCTTCCAGCCACACATCCTGCTATTTTCATCTAATAATATATTACGGGAGGTTTTTCTTTCTGTTACACCAAACGAGATCAATGGATCGTACCGGTTATGAAATGCCAGCAACTCACTAATATTAAGATCAGTTAATACATCAACATTTAAAGAAATAAATAATTCCTCTTTATTTAAAAATGGTTTTGCTTTCAATAATCCGCCACCGGTTTCCAGCACTTCTTTGCTTTCATCGCTGATGATAATATTACTGCCCCAGCCTTTATTTTTTTCAACAGCATCTATTATCTGTTCAGGAAAATGATGAACATTTACCACTACATCAGTAATACCATATTGCTGCAGGTATTCAATATTTCTTTGCAGTAAAGATTTACCATTCACCAGTGCTAATGCCTTGGGATGCTTATCAGTCCAGGGCTTAAAGCGGGTGCCAAGGCCTGCGGAGAAGATGATTGCCCGAAGCTTATGCCCCCCCGCCCCTGAAGGGGAGCTGGTACTTACATCTTGTAGTTGTTTTATAGTTTTGTTGATCACTTGCAAAATTTTTTCTGGTTTATTTATTACTTCGTAATTCTTAAACCTTATGACTTTAATACCTAATGCTTCAATATGCGTTTGCCTTAACTCATCATTTTTTTTTACCTCTTCTTTATTATGTACACTGCCATCAATTTCTATAACCAGTTTCAAAGCATGGCAATAAAAATCAGCAATATAATTTGAAAGCGGATGCTGCCGCCTGAATTTTACGCCTGATTGATTTCCTTTTAAATAGCCCCAGATAATTTCTTCTTCATGCGTACAAAATTTTCTCAGTTCTTCTGCTCTTTGAAAAATTAATTTTGATGCTCCGTAGTGCATATTCCCCTTCGACTCTAAAGGAGAACCTTGAACTTTACTAATTTGAACATTTTTTCTTTTGTTATTATTTTCTTCTTCCATTTCCACAATGTTATTTGAATTTAAGGGTAAGCCCCTTCAGGGGTTTGGGGCAACTTCGCTTCGTTTCCAATTCTCTTTATTATTATGTGCCAATTCTATCTTTACCCCAAACTTATTTTTTAAATGCCTGGCCATTGCATCTGCAGCATACACACTGCGGTGCTGGCCACCGGTGCAGCCAAAATTTATCATTAAACTTTCAAAGCCGCGGGTAATATAATCCTCTACGGCAATATCAATAATATTATATACGCTGTTTAAAAAATTGGGCATTTTAGTTTGCTGTTCTAAATAATCTTTTACCGGTTTGTCCTGGCCACTTTGTGTTTTAAATTCTTCTATCCGGC
>JANLQE010000006.1:0-19389 GCA_031367625.1 Bacteroidota bacterium | reverse complement strand
CCATTATATTAAAGTACCTGAGCTGTCATTATTCTATAAAGAAATAACCGATGATAAAACTGCCAGGCATATTAATTAAGATAAACCTTAATAATATTAGCAATTGGTAAATATTCCACCAACACCAGACCAACAGGAGTTTACTAAAAAGCTAATGGCATTTGCCAAAACCGGCAATGCTGAATTAATTGGCCGGCTTCCACTAACTAAAGAAGAAGATAAAGGCAGGATGCTGATTGCTACCAACTATGCCAAAAAGATGGCGGCAGATATGCGGCTGATTAATCCATTTATTTATGAAGACCATCCCAATCATAAAGTAAATGTTTGTGCAAGAAAAGTTTCGGAGTTATACCATTTAAGTAATGAGCAAAAAGGAACGCAGATTATCTTCAGTGATATTGGTACACCTAAACCCAATGCGTTTAATATTTATGATGCGCTGAAAAATAAGTTGATAATTGATTTTTCAATACCTGCCAATCATATCACTTTCATACATGACTGGACGGACAGGCAAAAGCCAGAACTGTTTCGCAAAATGAATAGTGGTGAAATAAGAATATTATTAGGCAGCACTGAAAAAGCCGGGACCGGCCTCAATGTTCAAAAGAAAGTGATTGCAATGCATCATTTGGACATACCATGGAAACCTTCGGAACTGGAGCAACGCAATGGCCGGGGTGCAAGACAAGGGAATATTTTAGCAAAAGAAGCCTACGGAAATAAAGTGGACAATTACATTTATGCAGTGGAACAATCATTGGATAACTACAAGTTTAACCTGCTGAAAAATAAGCAAACATTTATCAGTCAGATGAAAAATTGTGAGCTGAATATAAGAACAATTGATGAGGGTTCTATTGATGAAAAAAGTGGAATGAATTTTTCAGAGTACATCGCCATTCTTTCCGGTGATACTACTTTATTGGAAAAATCAAAAATGGAAAAGAAGATTGCTGTATTGGAAAGCCTTCGCAATGCTCATCACAAAGAAGCAATACGGTCAAGGTTTCAATTAGAGAATTTACAAAACGACAAAGAAAAGAGCATACAAACATTGGGTAAACTTACATTGGATGAAGGCAGTTATAAAAAACAATTGCTGTTTGATAAAGATGGAATAAAACTTAATCCCATACAATTGGAAAGTTTCAATTCAGCCGATGCTGAAACAATTGGCATTTACCTTATTCGTTTATCTACCGATTGGAAGCCTAATCTTGGAGAAGATGGTGTGATGAAAATAGGTAAGCTTTATGACTTTGATTTATTCATTCGCAGGCAAAAAGAAACCTATGAAGAAAAAGCAATGTTTGAATACCGCTATCAAAATATATTTTATGCTGAAGGAAAGGAATCAGGGATAAAATATTCCTGGAACCAGGGCCATATTAATATTGATAATCCAAAGATTGCTGCCCGATACTTTCTCAATTCTATTGACAGGGTGGAATCATTGAAAGAAAAATATCAGAAGAATTTGAAAGAGTTGGAACAGAATATTCCTATGCTGCAGCAATTGGTTGCAAAGCCTTTTGAAAAAGAAAATGAACTGGCTTTATTGAAAAAAGATGTTTCAAAATTGGAAAGAGAAATTACTATTAAGATTCAGGAAAACCAGATGAAGCAGCTTGAGGTTGCTGAGGAGTTTAAAGAAACTCCAGTTATTAAAATAGAAAAATCTTTATTGCCTAAGAAAGAGTATTCCAAAAAGTCAAAGGGAATAAGGGTATGATTTAGATTGTTTTTTCCAAAGTTTTGCAGCACTTTTCTCGGTAGTTATTTTAAGCCTTCGTGTTGGGCGTAGTGCCTTTTCAATTCAGTTTGACAATGCTAAGGTTAATGAAAATATAGCCAACAGTATTGTAACTGGGCTAAAAAGCCTTTGTTCAAATTTATTTTTTGAAGTTACATTCCCTAATGTGTTCAATAAAAATAATCCCGTCATTAGCCATAAGGCATAAGTTATTATTTTCTTTGGTATATCAATAGTAAAAAAGTGCCCTTGCACTAAAATTACAATAACGAACAGAGAATTCATTACGATAGAGAAAATTTCAAAGCGATACATTTCTTTATCTGATTTTAATCTGCCACCCCAAACAAGATTGTAAGGGATTATCTTTATCAGGATGCTGAAATGTAATAAAAGAAACAATGAGAGTAAAATCAAAAGTCCAAATTGTGCTATAGATATCATATCTGAAAGCTGTAGTTTATTATTGTTATGCGTTTGACTTTGGCAATATCAGAAGTCGGTAAATTTCAAAAACATTTTAAGGGTTGACGTCTACTGTAATGGCATTACGCACAACAACGCTTTTATCCTTTTTTATTTTACCTAAATGTGTATCATTGAAACTGCTGTAGTACTTTAATCCGTATCCCATCACCCGGTCAAAAGAAGAATGGGCAAACAGTAAAATTCCAATAACTAGCACCACTTCAATCTGCATAAAATAACCAATACCCATCATCACAATAGCTAATGCTTTATGATGAAAAACATTATAAGAGATTGCACCAACTTTAGCATTAACCAAATAACCCAACATACTTATGTCAGGAGAAAAAAAGATTAATAACCATAGCCAGATGGATATGTTCAGATTATGAATCGTCAAAAAATAAATGCCCAACGCAGTCATTGCTGCTTCTTCTAATCTTAATACATTTTTCATTGCCTGTTTTTTAAGATGTGTGAATGCTTTTGTAATGGCTATAGTATGTTACCAATAAAGTATCCTGTTTAAAATTGCTTTCCCCTTTAAACATAGTAAATCTGGAATTTTCTTATAGTTAACCTTTCAACAGGGTTATTGCTACATTTCCTTTCTTATGTCCTTTCTCAACATATGCATGCGCTTCGGCCATTTGTGCTAAAGGATAAGTTCTATCAATCACGGCTTTGATTTTGCCCTGCTCAATTAGTCCTTTAAGAAAATTAATATCCTCCACTTTTTCACTGATCATGCCTGTAATTACTTTTTTACTGCTTGTCATGGATGTCCATAAACCTTGTAACATCCCTGACAGGCCGGAAGCACCTAAGATCAGTATTCCTTTTTTATTCAGCGTTCTTAAACTATTTGAAAAAGAGATTTTATCAACTGTATCAAAAATAACATCGTACATTTTTCCATTTTTAGTAAAATCCTCCTTTGTATAATCTACAACGGCATCGGCACCTAACGATTTTACTAACTCAATATTGGCAGTACTACACACTCCTGTAACATGGGCTCCAAAATATTTTGCCAATTGAATAGCAGCAGTACCCACTGCACCTGAGGCTCCATTTATAAGCACTTTTTGTCCGCTCTGTATATTTGCTTTTTTTATAAAGAACAACGCTGTTGTTCCACCAAAGGGAATTACGGTAGCTTCTTCATACGTCATATTATTTGGCTTTATTGCCAGCACAGCGCTTTCCGGCAAACATTTATATTCGGCATATGCACCAAAGCTCATACCTGTAGTACCAAAGACCTGGTCGCCAACTTTAAAAAGTTTTACAGCGTTTCCCGTGGCTTCCACTTCACCGGAAAGAACGCCGCCAAGAATATTTTTCTTTGGCTTCGTTAAACCAAAAAAGAATCTCACTGCAAATGGATCAGCTTTTCGCAAACGCAGGTCACCAGAGTTTACGGCTGTTGCTTTAATTTTAATAAGGATCTCATTGTCTTTTGGTACTGGTTTTTCTACCTCTTTTAGTTGAAGAACTTCCGGCGGCCCGTATTGCGTGTAAACAATTGCTTTCATGTTGTTAGTTTTAATATTTATTTCTATCGGGTTCAATTCCCGTTTAGATCGTTCTGTATCCGTAGAATTTCATTGGAGATGTTTATTTCTTTTTTAATGGTGATCCTGATAAACCGGGTAAATATCACAGCTATAAGAATGTATGACAGATCCATCATGATCATAACCAGCTTGCTGAAAAACAAACTGAATTCAGGCGTCAGCATATAAAAGCCAATTGAGTAAAGTATAACAATGCAGATAGTAACCGGGCCATTAATTCTTTTCCGGAATTGAAAATACGCTAATGAGGCATTGTTGGATCTTAAAGCGGTTTCGCTCAAATTAATTTTATTTGACAGGTAGATACTGAAGCATTCAATAATTATTCTCAAAGCAAGTCCGCCCAGCATTAAGCCGGTACCTATATGGCTGATTGTATGTTTCAACTTAGCTGCGTATACAAAAAATGCAGCAAGGCCCACGAGTGTGATCAGCAGTATCAGTATAGTACGCAATTGTAAATGGATGCTGCTTTTCATTTGCTGTTTTGCCATTGTAATAATATGCCCGGTATCTGCAGGTTGGCTGTGATCATCATTCCTGGCATGCTGCCACAGATTTTTGAGGTCGTCTGTTTGATCATTCATTTTCTAAAGTGGTTTTAAGATTTTTCTTTATCCGGTGAATTTTAACCCGCAAATTGCCTTCACTTATTCCAATGATGGTTGAAATCTCTTCATATTCAAGTTCATCTAAAACCATCATTATGATCAACCTGTCCACTTCTGCAAGTCGGCCAATTGCCTGGTATAACGACAGGTGATTTTTATCTGAAGCCTGGCCCGATTCATCGGCCAGTTGAATATGCTCTTCATCAATTGAAACCTGGTATTTATCTTTTTTGTCCCTTATGTATTTTAAACAGGTATTCACTGTTATACGATAGATCCACGTTTTATAACTGGAAGCGCTATTGAATTTATTGAGTGCCTGCCAGGTGTTGATAAAAACCTGTTGCGACAGATCTTTTGCCAGGTCCCGGTCTCCTTTCATAAAGCCCAAACACATCTGCAATACCATAGCATGATACTCACTGTGCAGGGTTTCAAAGAGGCCTTTATTATCTGGCATATTGATGCAGGTATTTATTTACCTGTGTGTACAGCCAATCCGGCTGATCGAACATGATAAAATGCTTGCAGGTTTCAGCGATGAGTACCTCTTTATTCTTCAAGGTAGTGTATTGCTTCTCATAGTTGGCCTTTATCATTTCTTTGTTTGGAAATGAGGCACCTAATATCAGTGTGTGCATATTAATGTTGGAGAGTTTATCCCGAAGGTCAAGTTTCAACAGGTCAGTATAACCATATACATAAGTTTTCCTGTCGGCATTGATCGACCAGTTCGTAAGTACCTCTACCTTTGATTCTGTATTGGTCATATTTTTAGACATTGCTGTTGCCATCTTTTTAAAATCTTCATCAGCCATTGCCAAAATTTTATTATTATAGGTGCTGTTATATTGCAGGCTGGCTGCCGGTACTCCCGGCATCATTATTTCACGCATGCAGGGTAGGGACTCTACTAAAATAAGGCCTGTCACCTGCGTAGGTAATGCTGCTGCGAGGTCAATGGCTAAATTGCCGCCCATGCTATGCCCGATCAATGTTATATGTGAAAGATTTTCTTTTTTAATATAGTCTAACAAATCTTTCTTTATAGCATCATACCAGGGAGTAGTAATGGGTTCCAGTCCGTTAAAGCCCGCATAAGAAACAATGTAACTTGTATAGGATGTATCCAGATGTTTCACTGTTTCATCCCAAACTGATCCCGGTGCGGTGAAGCCAGGTAAAAATATAATGGGGTTCCCTTTACCGGTTATTGCTACGGATATTGGAGACTGGCTAAAAGCGAAATGAGATAAAAATAACAAGGCAATTACAAGTCCTTTCTTTTTCATGATGTGTTTTGTTTTAATTTCTACTTTGAACCGGAAACAGGGGAATTGTTACACTCCGATGAATATTTTTTTTAAAGCCTCTGCAGTTTATTGTATATGATTTATAAAAACTTTGTGTGGCTGAATACTGGCATTTTTAAAAGAGCGCAATATTATTTTGTTTTGTTTATTCAATTGAATGATAATTATGATTGCAGCGATCAAACATATCAATAAAGCCTGTACCGATCCTTCTGGTCCAAACTGCCCACCGGTTAAAATTTCCGGGCCATTAATTTTGGTTGTCAAAAAACTGCTGGTTTTTTCATTCCCTGAAGTGATGGCTCCAAATATTCCGTTTTGAGTAAAATTCCATGCGAAATGTATGGCTATTGGAACCCATAAACTTCTATAATACATGTAGGCAGCACCAAGCAAAACACCTACAACTGTTATGCATAGAAACGATACTACGGTAACGTGTGGATTAATTAGATGCAAACCCCCGAAAACTACTCCCGAAATAATCAAGGCAATTATACTGCCCCACTTTTCTTCAGTAATTCTAAATACAATTCCCCTCAACAGTATTTCCTCTATTATGGCTACTGTAAATGCTACTGTAAATGGAATAATTAATATTGAAACCGGATTTACAGCAATAACCTTAAATCCACCATAGAAGTAAATCACCAAAATAGTAAGGCATTGTAAAACAGTGCCTGTCATTATTCCTGCAAATAATTTCTTTCCAATCTTTTTTGTTGATAATTCCATTATAACACGCTTTTCGTATTTGCTGTAAAAAATCCAATAACTTCCAATTACTAAAGTGGATACGAAAATGCCTTTGATAAAATTTCTTGCATCAGGATTTAACGTAGCTACGCCAGGTATCTTAAGGAATATTTGCTGCCCAACTATTACAGATCCTAAGCAGATAATTAGCCCGAGGATTATTCTTACTAAGGCAGATTTTAGTATTTTATTTTTGGTACTGGTTGTCATGATTATTTTATTTAGTTCTGGTTTCATCAAAAATGCTTCCGTCATTCACAAATATTTTTATACTTGAATAATGTCCTTTGCTGTCTATTATAAATTCTATTTGGGCATCTTTATCCAGTACAAACAGATTGTTGGTTATATGTTTTAATGCTGAAACAGCACCGCCGCTATTATCGTTTTTACAATAAAGTTTGTTTTTATCCAGGTAAATTCTCAGACCGCCATAAGTTCCTGCTAAAGGCAATAATTTGTTTAAAGCAGGTTGCTTATCTGCATCATTCGCCAAAAGAGAATTTATGTAGTATGCATATTTGTTTTTCTCTTTTTGATCTGTCGCCTTTAATAACAGGTTTCTGAATATGAGTTCTTGTGCCTTAATAAAAGCTTCATTGGCTGTTGTTTTTACATCCGGTATTACACCTGTTCCTTCCCAGTCTGTATGTGTTAGAGGGTTAATGGAACGGGCAAATGGTATAAATACTATAAATTGCTGGCCAACAGAAAAAGGCATTTGCGGGTGTGCGCCACCACCCGTTGTTTCGCCTACCACTACGGCCCTTTTTGCAATTTGCATCCCATAAGTAAAATCTTCTGCTCCTGAAAAACTGTGCTGACCCGTTAAGATATATACAGGCATAGAAAGGAATAGACTGTCTGATTTGGCAGGGTCAGCATACAGGAAAGTAGTGTCCTTATTTGAGCGGTTAATAAGATCATTCATATGCGTCTTTTCTTTAAAAAAATAACTTTCAATCTGGCTTACCATTTCCGGGCTACCGCCCATGTTTTCTCTTAAATCAATTATCAGGGCAGTAGTATTGCGCAAAAATTTAAGAGCAGCAGTAATTGTTGGCTTGGCAGCTTCAATATCATCCACAAATAAATTAAAAGGGATGTAGCCAATATTTCCTGGCAATATTTCCACTTTTTTGAACGTGTAGTTATTTTCTTTCCAATATTGCTTAACACGGTTAATGTCTTCAGGAGTAGGTTTATAAATTTCCTGAGGAACAAAACCAGGATCGTATTTTATACGCATATGTGGATCGTGATGTACAAAATTTATGTCTCTCCCAATTTGTTCAGCAAGTTTTTCAGCATTATCCAGTAAATCTTTGTATGCATTCTTCCTAAGTTGCGATTGTAGGTAACCAGTTATAAGTTCTGCCTTTTCCGGAAAAATATAATGTTTGTTTAAACTGTCGGTAATGGAATTTATTAACTGATTGATGTTAACGCTTTGCGGTTTAATAATTTGAGCGCTGACTACATTTGGCATTATAAAGCCAAACAGGAAAAACAGGGGGTAAATTTTTAAATGGTTCATTTGTATAAGTTTTATTGACTTTCGTCTGGTTAAATAATTTTTATTAATCAAGCTTAGTGTCTTCTGTTTATCATCGTCTTACTCTTGCGCTGAAATTTCCACTTTCACTCATTTTTATATTTTCCGGATTATTAATAATAATTGAATCCAGCCTGCATTATCTTTTTATAAGATTCACTACCAACATTTTGTTCTCAGTGGATCCTGGCTTCTGGTTGAATGCTAATATGGACTGCTCCAGCACTTTGTTCAGAGCTATTTTTACACGCCTCTTTTTCAGGTTAATTACCAGGCCGTTTAAATTTTCTTTATATACCATCACATTCTCGTTATTGTAAAAATAAAAGGTACTAACCCTAGGAGTGTTGATGTTGGATTCAGCAACCCAGTAACCTTTTTCCGATAACATTTTTGGAGTCGGGTAATGTATTGTTTCTATTGTTTCTTCTGCTGACTGTGCAAAAAGGGTAATTGAAAAAAAGTTAAGTAATAAAGTAAAGCTGGTAGCAAAAAAGATCTTTTTCATAATTGATAAATTTATTTGTTTAAAATTTGTTGAATTGATTGATGATGTAAAACAAAATGCGACGTTTGTCTACTTGGTTCTTAAAAACATTGCTTTTGTTTTGCTCCTGGTTAAATAACTTTTGTACTCAGGCTAAGTGCCTTCTGTTTCTCATTGTGTTGTTCCTGCGCCGGATATTCCACAGATCGGTAGTAGTAAATGTTTTAAAAGGAACAAAGCCCATAGCTATAGATTCACTTACAACCGTTGTTAATGTATTGGTTTGTTCTTTACTGATTGTTGAAAAGTTAATTTCTGTATTCTTTTTCATGATGTGTTTTATTTTAATTTTGGTTTGGTTTATTATTTTATTTTTAATATTAACATGATAGTTTACCGTTTAGGAAATATTATTCCTTGTGCATATGGCGTACACATTGCAAAATCGCCAGGTAAATTGCTTGTGATTTCACAGTTATATATTTGCTGTCATACTGTAATAACTACATTTCCCTTTTTGTGCCCTTTTTCAACATAGCTATGAGCTTCAGCAATTTCTTCAAGGGGATAGCTTCTGTCAATAACCGGTTTCAGTTGGCCTGCTTCAATAACGCTTTTGAGGAAGATTAAATCTTCAGCCGTTTCGTTTATCCCCCCTCCAATTACTTTTTTGCTGCTTGTCATGGAAACCCATAGACCCCTAAGAACCGGAGATAATGACATGTGAACAACTCTTAGATAGCATCCATTTTTCTTTAGTGATTTTACACAACCTGCAAAAGGGCTCTTGCCAACTGTGTCAAAAATAATATCGTAGACCTCACCGCTTTTACTAAAATCTTCCTTCTTATAATCAATCACCTTACCAGCTCCCAGCGATTTCACCATTGCTACATTCGGGGTACTGCATACACCGGTGACTTCTGCATCAAAGTATTTAGCAAGCTGAACTGCAGCGGTGCCTACTGCGCCAGAAGCTCCATAGATTAAAACTTTTTGTCCGCTCTTGATTTTTGCTTTTCTAAGAAAATGCAATGCAGTAGTTCCCCCAAAAGGAATGGCTGCGGCTTCCTTATAAGTCAGGTTGACTGGCTTTATTGCAAGTACTCCTTTTTCTGGCAAACATTTGTACTCCGCATAAGCACCCAAACTCATGCCCGTAGTTCCATAAATAGGGTCACCTTCTTTAAACAGTTTTACATATTTGCCCACTGCTTCAATTTCACCGGCAAGCACAACCCCCAGGATTGTTTTTTTAGGCCGTATCAATCCAAACATGAACCTTACGGCAAAAGGGTCAGCTTTTCGCAGGCGCACATCTCCTGAATTAACTGCTGTTGCATAAACTCTAACCAATACTTCGTTGTCTTTTGGCGAAGGGGTTTCTACTTCTTTAAGTTGATGAACTTCAGGTGAGCCGTATTGCTCATAAACAATTGCCTTCATTGTATTTTTATTTTGATGTTATAGATTTTGTTTTAAATGCTGCTACAGTTCGGCTAAACAGTAATAACTATGCTTCCTGTTTTATGCCCGCTTTCTACATATTCATGCGCCTCGGCAGCCATGCATAAAGGGTAATGGTGATCAACAATGGTTTGTATTTTTCTAGCAGCCAATAACTCTTTGAGGTCAGCGAGATATTTCAGGCGTGTTTTAACTGGTAGCATCCCTGTAGCTGACGACTTTGCTTTTCTACCGCCAACTATTGATGTCCATATCATTTGAATAAAAAGTGGCAGGCTAATTACAGACGAGAGATATACTCCCTTTTTAGTGAGTGAATTTTTACAGGCGGTGAATGTACTTTTACCTACTGTATCAAAAATGATATCATATTGTTTACCGTTTTTGGTAAAGTCAGTTGTAGTATAGTCAATAGCATCATCAGCTCCTAATATTTGCACTAGCTCCAGATTACTGCTGCTGCATACTGCAGTTACTTCTGCACCAAAATGCTTTGCAATTTGTACGGCGTAGGTACCTAATGCTCCCGATGCACCATTTATCAGCACTTTGTCTCCTGCCTTTATCTTCCCCAATCTCTTTAAAAAATTCATCACTGTAATGGCACTTCCTGTTATTGGGGCAGCTTCAGTATAACTCGTATTTGCCGGCATAGTAGTTATTACATCATTTTCATTTACACATACGTACTCAGCATAGCAACCCAGTCCGGTAGTTCCGCCAAAAACTTTATCGCTCATTTTAAATAATGTAACATCCTTGCCTTTTGCAACAACTTGGCCTGCAAATTCAAAACCGGGTACTATTCTTTTAGGTCCCTTTAAACCGGTGTAAAGCCTCCCTATGTATGGTCTTCCTTTCCTCATCATTATGTCTGCTGCAGTTGCAGTAGTGGCACACACCCTTACCAACACTTCGTTTGAATTAGGGATAGGCCTTTCAACTTCTCTCAGTTTAAAAACTTCGGGTGATCCGTATTGTTGGTAAACGATTGCTTGCATTGCTTTTTGTTGAGTTGATGATAAAATGCCTGTTCCAATTGCAGAACCATGATGTTGTTATGATTCTGCAACAAAACTAAGCAGCAAGCATTGCGCAGGCGTTCTGTATTCACTCAGGAAAGTGCGGTATTATAATTCGGAACCAATAGAGAGATCTATTATTGAAGCTTTAAATATTCCTTGGGAGTTAAACCGGTTTCTTTTTTAAAGTAGGTATTAAAAACAGTTTTAGAGTTAAAACCGCTGTCATAAGCAAGCCCTATCAGGGTAATTTGCTTATTCTTTGGGTCATTGCTAAGCTTTTTAAAAGCTTCAATCCGGTAATGGTTGATGTATTCGTTAAAATTCTTGCCAATGCTCTCATTTAACAACCATGAGAGTTGATTGGGGTGCAGGGGCAGCTGCTTTGCCAGGGTGCGTAGCGATAGTTCGGGATCCAGGTAGGGGCTTTCATCCTGCATGTGTTGCTGCAATCTTGCGATACAACTGGCAACGGCATCTGGCTCCATTAGCTCTTTCTTTTTCCTGTTAAGTATGACTAATCCTTCGCTTTGATAAATGATCTTGTGAAATTCAACATACCTGGGATCAGCCTTAATGGAATTAACCAAAGGGTCCGCAAAATTAAAAAGCAGGAAAGAAGATTTGGTTGCTATTGATTCCCTTATCCATTCAAATGCCTTGTCGATTTCCCCGCCTACGGCATAGGTAAAAAACAGGTAAGCATGTGCCCGGTATCCATCAGGCCCTTTCACAAATTCTAATAATGCTTGCAGGCACCGAGCCATATTCTTTGAGTCTTTTTTTACTGCATAGGCAATGGTTGTAAATCCTAGTTTATCGCCTTCCACTAACATACCCTCCGGCATGCTTTCAAAATAATCAATAACCTCCTGCCACCTGCTCATCTTTAGTAAGCAGTAACATTTTACTGAATGTGCAGGTGTGTTTTTCGGGTTATACTCAAGGCACCTGTTAAGTTTTTCCAGAGCCCCTGAATAATCTTCTACCATGTAGTGAAAATAGGCACTGAAGAAATGTGTCTCCTGCGATAAGGGATCAATACTTAACGATATTTGTAAATGCTCCAATGCTTTCTCTTTATTCCCTGCTATTATGTATAAAAAAGACATGAACTGCTGTGCCTCCACATAATTAGGCTTAAGTTCAATGGCCTTTGATGTCTGATTAAATGATTCTGTGTAGTCGCATGCAGTAAAAAAAGCAAGCTGCGCAAGCTGGTAGTGCACACCAGGCAATTGATCATTTAGCAAAAGTGCTTTGTTCGTTAATTCGGCTGACTTTTGCCAGGCTTCTAGCGCAGGCATAAAACCAGTTGCCGCCATAAATCCATAACATTCGGCAAGTCCCAGGTAACTCTCTGTGTGATTGGGATCAAGTTCAAGTGCCTGCTCATAAAGTGAGATTGCTATTCGTTTATCATCAGGGTTCCATTTATTTGAATGGTATTTAGCTTTCAAAGAAAATTCATAAGCATCAATATTTTCGGTTTGCTTATCAACAAGACGATCCTGTATTTCGAAATGGCCAAAATTCTCTCTTAATTTATCTGCTATTAGCAGGCTTATCTCATCCTGTATCTCAAAAATGTTCTCTAGCTTTCTATCCCACGTCTCTGACCAAAAGTGAAAGTCCTCCTTAGCCTGTATCAACTGTGCTGTTATCCTGATCGTATCACCAGATAGCCTTACACTTCCTTCGAGTATGACAGAAGCATTTAGTTCCTTCCCGATCTGCTTTACAGGTATATTTTTATTTTTAAAAAAGAAAGAAGAGGTTCGGGAGACAACTTTTAAATTACTGATTTTAGCCAATGCATTAATGATTTCCTCGGTAATGCCATCACTAAAATATTCATTCTCTGCACTGTTACTTATATTTACAAAGGGAAGTACGGCAATTGTTTTAGTTAATAATGGAAGTATATTCGCCGATAGTTGCTGTACTTTTTTCTCCTTCATAGAGGACCATTTAATATGTATTATCTAACCTTATTTTTTCACAGTATTGGCATTCGGAGAAAAACCGTTGAATAACTGTTGTTTGAGCTTCTTCAGGCTTTTCAGTTATTATTGATTTAGATTGAAGTTAAGCATAAAAGCAGAGAGAATTCCATTTGTCGGGCTTTATCAAAGATTACGCTATTTCCTCAATGTATTATCAGAAGTGAAATTATCATTAGTATTTTCCCAAAAGGGTTTCGGTTCCTGACCAACGAACCTTCAGGCTGGTATGATATTATTCCAGTACAATAGCAGTGGCAATGAGCGAAGTATAATCATTGTTGGGACGAGAGGACTAAGTGTGGGGTTGTTAGAATCAAAAGTGGTAATTTTTGAGATATTGGAGTTAATAACATTATAGCTCCACTGTCAACAATCGTTATTTAGCATTTGTTTTTCCAGCAACATTGATTTAACTTACCAGGCAGCCGTACGTTGGTACCGTATCTGCAATTCACGAATGTTCTCGGCAAACCCCAAATGACACACCTCACGAAAATGAGCATAGACTTAATTCTTAAAAATATTAGCCGACATATTCAGCTTGACAAAACTGAAACAGACTTCTTTATTTCTCTTCTTCAATCAAAGAAGCTTAAACGGAAGGAGTTTTTATTAAAGCAAGGCGACACTTGCAGAACAGAAAATTTTATTGTTAAAGGTTGCTTGCGGACTTACACTATTGACGACAATGGTATTGAGCATATTGTTATGTTTGGTATTGAAGATTGGTGGGTAGGCGACCTTTTTAGTTTTCTAACTCAAAGCCCTGCAGCCTATTTTATTGACGCATTGGAGGATACTGAAATTTTACAAATCTCAAAAGCAAACCTTGACAAACTTTATAAGATAGTTCCAAAGTTTGAACGCTTTTTCAGGTTAATACTTCAAAATGCTTTTATTGCACAGCAAAAACGCATCAATCAAAGCCTTTCCTATACAGCCCAACAACGATATTTAGATTTCATAACCAAACATCCAAATTTGGAGCAACGGCTTTCCCAAAAACAGGTTTCTGCATATCTCGGTATCACACCTGTTTTTTTGAGTATGCTTCGTAAAAAAATATCCCAAAAGTAATTTATTAAACTACTTTAATTTTTATCATTTTGGTTCTCTGTTCTTTTGCATTATCATTTAACCAAAAAAACAGAAAATGAAAATTGCAATTATTTATCACAGCGGATATGGTCATACAAAAATTGTTGCCGGGCATATCCAAAAAGGAGCTTCAAGAGTATTGGAACAAGTAGCACTTTTATCAACTCTTGAAGCAGAAGACAATTTTGAAATGTTGCATCAGGCAGACACATTAGTTTTTGGTAGTCCAACTTATATGGGAACAATCTCTGCCGAATTCAAAAAGTTTATGGAAGCAACAGGCAAATTTTGGTATAGTCAAAAATGGAAAGACAAATTTGCAGCAGGATTTACAAATTCATCAACCTTACATGGCGACAAGTTGAATACGCTGCAACAACTTTCACTTTTTGCTTCTCGACATAGTATGCTTTGGATTTCCACAGGCATTTTACCAAAGTTTGAAAACGACAACCAGTTGGAAGAACCAAATGGACTTGCGAGTTATTTGGGGCTTATGACCATTTCCGATAATTCAACAAAGGAAGTTAATTCACTCAAAGGTCTGGAAACAGCCGAACTATTTGGAGAACGAATTGCACAAATCACAAAACAATTTAAACAATCAAAATAATTAAGAAATGAAAAACAAAATATTCAACACAAATAACGATTTGACAGGTTTAATTACTCGTCTTACACTTGGTTTAATTCTTTTCCCCCACGGTGCACAAAAAATGCTTGGCATGTTTGGTGGATATGGTTTTATCGGAACAATAAATTATTTTACAGGCACATTACACTTGCCTTGGATAATTGGTTTCTTAGTTATTATTATTGAATTTGTAGGAGCATTATGTTTTATTATAGGTTTTGCAAGTAGAATTTGGAGTTCATTAACAATCATTTTATTTATCGGCATTATATTTACATCACACCTTGACAACGGATTTTTTATGAATTGGTTTGGCAATCAAAAAGGCGAAGGTTACGAATACCACTTGCTTATAATTGGTTTATCTTTGGCAACACTTATTAACGGAAGCGGGAAATATTCGGTAGACAGATTAATAAACAAACAATAGACGACGAGACGGGCAGCCCAAACGGATTTAGGTATAACCTTAAAGTAATTAGGTTCTAAATTTTTTTTTTATAAATAAAATTACTGACCCTTTTTTTTATACAATTGAATATAAACCTACGATGGATTTTGTTTTGCTTCGCCACTTTCTGTTCTTTGCTGCTCCACTGCCTGTGTTCGTGTCTTCACGAATGTTTGATAAATCTAAATCTATAAACCACTCCATCTACTGAAGTTATGCTCCACAAAATGATGTTTCATTGTTGTAATTACAGCTCAGTTGTCCGCTTACCCTAGCCAAATACTGCTTCAACCCACACGGGATTAACGTTCCATAATTAGCTTTCCTTAGCTCTCATCTTTCCTCTCCGTAACCATCCTAAGAACCATTTCGGTCCTGCAAAAAAACAAATATTACACAAAGTTAGCCATTGGCGCCCCCACACAAAAGCCACCCGGACGCATCCAGGTTCTAAGCGTTGGTCAGCTATGCTTCCTAAGTTATTAGCCCGCCAGTTGACGGGCTTTTTTTATTCATTTTTTCAGCTTTTGTTTTGTTTCGGGAATTTCCTTTAATGATAAAGTTTTTTTGAAACTCTCTATGGCTTTTGCTTTATCACCTTTTGCCAGATACAGATCTCCCAAACCATCATAAAAATTGCAGTTTCGGGGGTATTAAATATTTTGCTGTTCAACTGCAGCGAAGAATTTTCAAATTTTTCCCACACAATTATTTGAAAACGTAGCCCGTTATTTATTAAAACTTTCGTTCATTGCAGTTTTTATAATTGTTTCATATTCCTTTATTTCCTCAGCACCTGGCGGCAGCCCTAATAACATATGTATTTGTCCTGCAAAACATTTGTCCCAAACCTTCACGTCATGCTTTCTTAATTTAGTGGCATATAAAATTCCGTCATCTCTTAAAGGGTCAAATTCTGCATTAATAATTACCGCCGGTGGTAAATCTTTCAGGTCTTCAGTTAAGATCGGCGATATTTCCGGATTATTGTATTGGGCGGGGGCATAATTTTCTAATGCGAAATAGCAGTCGGCTTTTGATTGAAAATATCCTTTTGCGTTTTCCTGGTAGGAAACGGAAGTCTCCATATTTCGGGGGCTTAAATCAACTGGAAGCCCATTCATTACCTGAAGTTTTATTTTACTGCTGATGCCCTCTTTTTTTGCTTTTTGGGCTATTACCGCCACTAAATTAGCCCCGGCACTATTTCCCATCAATGCAATACGGCTGGTATCGCCACCAAATTCACCAGCATGGTCTCCGATCCATTTAAAAGCATTGTAACTGTCGTTTACCGCAGCAGGAAATTTGTTTTCAGGTGCAACCCGGTAATCAATTGCAAAAACAATTGCTCCGTATGTTTTTGCATCCTGCCACAACGAATGTTCTAATCCCGGCAATAAGGGCATAATAAAACCTCCTCCATGATAATTGATTATAACCGGAAGGTTTTGTGCATGAGCAGGATTAAAAACCAGTACGGGAATACTATCGGCGGTTATTTTAATGCGTTTAACATCGGCTGCAGGGTAAGGTATTAATGGTAGTTGTGGAAACTTAATTTGTTCAATTGGCATTGCACGAAGTTGTTCGATGCTGTGGTCCTCATATCCAATCAGCTTTAGGAAATAAGCCACTCTTGGATCTAACAGGCGGGAACCACATGATTGAGTTTGTGCAAAAAGTTCCTGGCTGGTGAACACAAAAATGAGGCTTAATAAAATAAGCAATATTGACTTTTTCATTTTACGGCTGGTTTTATTTATCAAGGTGGTTAATTTATTATTTTGTTCTTTAGACGGGGTTTATTTCTTTTCCTTTAATAACTTTTCAAGCTTTTCTTTTGTTTCAGGAATTGCTTTAAGTGACAAAGTTTTTTTGAAACTGGCTATGGCTTTTGCTTTGTCTCCTTTTGCGAGGTAAAAATCTCCCAATCCATCATAACAATTAGCCGTTTCGATATAGTTTGTAATATTAAGTTTAAACAATGCTTCTGCCTTATTAAACTGTTTTTGACGCAACATATAATATGCAAGCCCGTTTACCTGGCTTTCATTTGGTTTAACAGTATAGCCCATTTGCGCAGAAACATTATTATAGTTTGCTGCAAATAAAGAATCTAATTTAAAATTGGCATCTTCTAACTGGCTATTATAAATTTTAAGTTTGTAATAATCAAAAATAAACCGGAGGGCATCATATTCCCCGATCAACCGGACGGAACCGTGATCGTCATTTTCATAATATTTATGTTGGAAGCGTAATTGATTTGTTTTGTTTTTGAAAATATCTTTAATGAATTCCAGGTTGCTGCGAATAAGTTCAGTACCCTCAGTAGTATCTTTTTGAACAGTCAGTGTATCCATTCCTTTTTCCAATCGGTTTGCCAATGCCATAAACAAGGTTTTGCCTTGATAATTTTTACTTTGCAATATTGTTTTTGCCTCCTTAACAATTTGCTGATCGTTCCACCATAAAGCGCCATCGAGAGAAACATAGGCATTGAATGAATCAGGATGATGTATTAAAGTGTTCACAACAGTAAGGCCGCCAACAGAGTGGCCAATAAAGATCTTATAGGGAGCTGTTGGGTAATTGGATTCGATGTATGGCATTAATTCCTTTTCTACATAGAGCATAAATTTTTCGCCTCTGCCAACAATACCAGGTGTCTCCTTATCCGTACCAAATGTTAGCTCGCTCATTCGGGAATTATGTACAAGCCCAACTACGATCATTGGCGGGCAAAGACCAGCATTACTCATAAATTCGGTTATACTGACGATATCATTAAAATTCCCATCTCCGTCTAATAAATAAACTACCGGGTAACGTCCTTTTTCGTTATTTTCATTTCCTCCATTACTGTTTGGAATATGAATCCAAACTTTACGCTGTTCACCTAATATTTTTGATGGGGAGCTTTTTTCAAATCCAGTGGTAAAAGGACTGCTTTCCTGTGCTTTAGCACAAAAGGAAAAAAGGGATAATGCAAAAAAATAAAAAAATGTTTTCATAAAATTATTAAAGTTTGATTTAAAATATTGTTTGGTTGTTGCCACCGGTATAGCAGAATGGATGTAATAATAACACTAATTAATCCGGGAATACTTGCCTCAAGTCCAAACTCTCCACCCGTTAGCCAAGCGGGGCATTGCTCAAATACTGCTTTGAACAAGCTTTGCTCTTTGTTTCCACTTACCCCAAATCCTAGTATCGTGCTTTGCATAAAATTTGCCATAAAGTGCAGACCTAAAGGCAGTGCCAGGCTTTTTGTTTTTATGAATGCAATACCAAACATAATGGAGGCGATGAATATATTCAGAGAAGCCAGAATCTTTGTCGTACCAATCATGCCAGGATTGTTAAAGTGTGTCAAAAGAAACATGCCGGCAATAATTAATTGTGCAGGCCATTGGCCAAGAGATTCTACGAGTCTTTGAAAAAGAAATCCACGAAATAATAATTCTTCAGCAATGGCAACGAAAACAAAAAATGTAAGCCCTGAAATGATGGTTGAAAAGGAGATGTCATTTATTTGCCAAGGTGCAAAACCTGAAACTGTAAGAATGATAGCCGGGAAAACCATTAACGCTGCACCAACAATTAGTCCTGCAAAAAACTGTCTTACCCATCTGAAATTAAATTTACCTGTTATTGCCGTTATTGATTCCTTTCGCAAAAGTTGGCATATAATTGTTACAAGAATAATAAGTGCTGCCTGTACGGGCATGGATACTTCAACTGATTGTTGTTGAGCTATTAAAATGGTTGGGAATAAAAATAAAACGAGTAAAAGAAAAAAAACCGGAATCCACCAGATACTCCGGATTTTATTGTTAGCATTAAGGAAAATATTTTTCACTGTCTTTGTAAATTTTATTTTTTGCTGGTATATTCTATTTCATTCTCAGGGTTTAATCAGCCTTATTTATTTTCTACTATTTGCAATATTCTTGTTGTATGCCGTTTTTTATTCGCTTTTTAAAAAATCATCAAGAATTTTATTAAAAATTTCGGGTTGATCCATTAATGGTAAATGTCCAGCATTTTGAATTAAATGAAGCTTTGCATTTGGGATAATTTTAGCTGCTGCTTCACCATATTCAACAGGAAATAATTTATCATCTTTCCCCCAAATGATAAGTGTTTCATTTTCTATTTGCTTTAATAATTCTTCTG